>JALSTI010000146.1 GCA_026983795.1 Melioribacteraceae bacterium | reverse complement strand
TGTTATAAAATTCAAACTCATTCCAGGTAAGAATGTAAAGGATGCTATCTACTACTTCCACATCACGGATTGGTGTATTGGTTTCAATTTTGGCAATAGTTAACGGTGGATTAAGCGGCTGGCGAATATTCATAATCAATAGTTCCCTGGTATTCAGTACAAAATAGAGAAGCGAATCGACAAGTTCCAAATCGATTGCTGTTCCGCCCAGCTGTTCTTTGAGAAGTTCAACGGGGTTTGCGGGATCAGAAAAATCAACTATTTCCAAATTAATTCCATTGTCGAAATATGCGATATTGTTTTTAACTTTCACAAATTCCGTCGGACCGTTTGTAAAAGAACTTAACAATTGGCAGCCCGGACTTTCTTGGGCAAAAGACCTGCCGGACAAAAAAGTTAAAATTAAAAAAAGTGTGACATAAAAAGTAAGGTTTTTCATAAATTCCTCCCGCTATTATTTTGTTGACCGGAAGAAGAGAGAACAATGAAACGGAACGAAATGAGTAAACGGATTAGGACTCTTCTTAAAATAAATTATATAAAACTTTACCGCAATATAATAGAACAAATATTTTTTGTCAATATCTTAATTATTATTACTTTAAGAATTTAAGACAATTTGTCTTTTTAATTTAATGTATTTAGATACGACAACAGTAGTTAAAAAGATTTTACAGCTTTGTGATTGGTTTGTGATTGGTTTGTGATTGGTAAAAAAAACAATAATCAATGATTCCACAATTCCCTGTCCAAGGTTCTGTATTGAATAGCTTCGCTTACATGTTGGGGAAGAATATTTTCTTCGTTTTCCAAATCGGCAATTGTTCTGCTTACTTTTAAAATTCTATCGTATGCCCGTGCAGAAAGTCCTAATTTTGTCATCGCCATTTTTAACAATTCAGCTCCAGCCGAATCGAGCCGGCAGTATTCTCTTACTTCTTTTGTTCCCATATCAGCATTATTGTAAATATGCTTTTCATTCTCAAATCTTTTTTGTTGAATTTTTCTGGCGGCAACCACCCGTTTTCTGATTTCCCCGGAAGTTTCTCCTTTTGCACTGGACGATAATTCCTTGTATTTCACAGCCGGCACTTCAACGTGAATATCTATTCTGTCTAATAACGGTCCGGAAATTTTAGACATATATTTTTGTATCATTCCAATTGTGCAAGTACATTCGTGGGTTGGGTCAGTATAATAACCGCACGGACAAGGATTCATTGCAGCGGCAAGCATAAAATTAGCCGGAAATTCGAGCGACATTTTAGAGCGGCTTATTGTTACTTTATAATCTTCGAGAGGTTGGCGTAAAACTTCCAAAACATTTTTTTTGAATTCGGGGAGTTCGTCGAGAAATAAAACTCCATGATGCGCAAACGAAACTTCACCAGGGCGCGGGAAAGTTCCACCGCCGATTAATGCGGCATCCGAAACCGTGTGATGTGGATTGCGAAAAGGTCTTTCGGTAATTAATGCTTTATCTTTGGGTAAAATTCCCGCAACCGAATGAATTTTTGTAGTTTCCAACGCCTCTTCGAAAGTGAGCGGAGGTAAAATGGACGGCATCCGTTTCGCCAGCATTGTTTTTCCCGAACCGGGCGGTCCGATCATTAAAATATTATGTCCGCCGGCAGCTGCAATTTCCAATGCGCGTTTTACGTTTTCTTGCCCTTTCACATCGGAAAAATCCAAATGATACGTATTAACTTGTGAAAATATTTCATTTTTATCCGTAAAGACGGGATCAAAATTTTCTTTCCCGCTTAAAAAATTTACCACCTCAATCAAACTTCCCATACCGTAAACTTCAATTCCTTCTACAATAGAAGCTTCACGAACAGAGTCTTTGGGTAAAATCACTTTTTTGAATCCGTTTTTCTTTGCTTCGGCAGCAATTGAGAGGGCTCCTTTAATCTTCCTTAACGAACCATCGAGAGAAAGTTCCCCTAAAATTATTGTATCGGATAAAAAATTGGAATTAAGCAAATCGCTTGCGGCAAGAATACCTATTGCAATGGGAAGGTCGAATGCGCTGCCTTCTTTTTTTATATCAGCCGGCGCCAAATTAATGGTAAGTTTACGCAAAGGAAAATTAAAACCGCTGTTTTTAATTGCCGCACTTACCCTTTCCTTACTTTCTTTAACTGCACTATCCGGCAATCCGACTATGGTTATTGACGGAAGTTGCTTTTCCGCATTGGTTTCAACTTCAATTATTACCGCATCGATACCGTATGTTGCGCTGGAATATACTTGTGAAAACATTATCTTAAAAATTTAGAATTTTAACGGCAAGTAAAATAATCAAATTTAACTATTTAGCCAAAATCATTTTATGCACTAAATTTGTATGAGGAGATTTAACCTCGTAGAAGTAAATTCCGGAAGGTAAATTAGAACCGTCGAAACGAAACGAATGTTTTCCTTCACTTAAATTACCTTTAAATAACGTTGCAACCGAATTGCCGACTAAATCATAGACTATTACTTCGTAATCTCCCGGTTGTAACACTTCAAAATTTATGCTGGTAGTTGGATTAAAAGGATTTGGATAGTTTTGTTCGAGCACAAACTCTTCTTGATTTGCTTTTCCTAATTTAAGAATTTGAGAATAACTTGTAGTTCCGTCGGAATTTGTTTGTTTCAATCGATAGTAAATTACGTTTTCTTCGTTGTTTACATCGGAAAAGTAGTAAGTTTTATCTTTATCTTCGCTTACATCCGTTTCGTAAATATCTTGAAAATTACCGTTTTTAATCGCTTTTTGTAAAATATATTGCTTTGCCGAACTGTATTCGTCGCCTTTCCATTCAAGTGAAATTATATTTGAACTAACGGAAATATTTAAGATGGGAGTAGGTGAAAAAATAGGCGCGTCGGATTTGATTAGTTCTGAATTTGAAATTAGAACGGAATTGCTTTTGGATATGAGATTATTCTCGTCGAAATTAAAAATTCCAATAAGATCGGAACCATCCAAATTTGCATGTACAAAATGCTTATTCGCAAAAGTTTGTTCAATATCATCGTTAATGTTCCAAATTTTCAACAAATCTACTTCAAAATTGTTGCCGGAATTTCTATTTATAAATTTCAGGTAAATATCTTTCATATCCGAAAAAATATCATCGTTAAAGGAACAAGATTTTTCGTCATCCACGTAAATGTTAATTTTCGAATCTTCTTTATTCATAAGAATGGAGAAGTGATGCCACGTTTTTTTAATTAAACTGCAATCGTTAAAAAGCTCATTTTCGCTTTTAAATGAAGGTGAAAGTAACTGCAAAGAATTATTCGTAAATCCAAGAATTGAATCGCCGTTTTCTCCGTTTACTATTTCAAAAAAGTTTTTAACGGGACCATCAAATTTTGCCCAAAATTCAATTAACAGTTTATTGATATCGTTTACGGATTTAACCGGCAGACTAAATTCAGAATTATTTTTCAACAACAAAGCTTTTCCGGCTTGGTTTTGAACGACATAACTTTTTATAGAAATGGGAGAAATATAAAATCCGGAATTTTCATCTTCGTCGGGCGAAAAATAGTAGACATTCCCCGAAGTGTCTTTTACCGTAAGAAGCGGTAAAAGGTTTATATTTTTTCTAATTCCTTTAAATGTAGCAGAAATTTGGTAAGTCATAAACTCTGCCGAAGAATCCCGTTTAACCGGTATGTTAGCTGCGTAACTAAAATTGCTAAATGCGTTTTCGGTTTTTTTGAAAGATATTTTTTGGGACCCGGTGTTTTTGTTATTAACTGAAGCTTTTTTAATTCTAAATTTATTATTTGACCTGAATTCAATTTTTATACTATTTACCGATGCATCTATTTTGCCAATAACAGAAACATCGAAACTTTTATTAACAGGAACTAACTGAGGCGAAAATATGCGGAATTTATAAGGTGATTCTTGTGCAAAAAGAACCGATACACATCCAATCAATATGACAAATAAAACTCTTTTCATAGAAGTAAGTAAGCAATTATCAATAAGAATTTATGAATTCTAAAAGATAAATTCAACAAAAATTCGCTTTAAATTTAAAAAGATTTTAACCCTATCAGGTTCTGAAACAATTTAGATTTATTTTACAAATTGTTTAGACATTTGTGCCGGCTTTTTCAAATTTTTCCACATATTTCTCAAAAAAGCTGCCTATACTTTTGTAAGCTTTTTCCAATATTTCTTCCGGAGGTAAGAAAACCACTCTAAAATGCTGCGTGCCGGGCACTTGACCGAATCCACTGCCCGGAACAACCACAACTCCGGTTTCTTTAATTAATTCGGCAACAAAATGAGAATCGGAATTATTTATATGTAACCTTGGGAAAGCGTAAAATGCTCCTCTCGGCGCTTCGCATGTAATACCGGGAATTGCGTTGAGCATTTCCATCGTTAAATTTCTTCGTTTTGTTAATTTTTGAACAACTTCTTCAAGATGGCTTTGATCACCGTCCAGCGCAACAGGAATTGAATATTGAATAGGGTGATTAGCCGAAAGACGCGAACGTAAAATTTTATTAATTGCTTCTATATAATTTTTAAGAACCGATCTATTCCCGCTCATAATTCCCCAGCCTATTCTAAAACCGGGAGCTAAATAGTTTTTAGACAATCCGCCGAATGTAATAACGGGAACTTCCGAATTCAATGAGGCTAAAGACGTATGCGACTCTCCGTCCATCAATAATTTATCGTAAATCTCATCGGCAAAAATTACCAAATTATGCTCAAGAGCCAAATCGATTATTTGTTTTAGCGTTTCCGGAGTACTATTGGACCCAGTGGGATTGTTAGGATTAATTACAATAATCGCTCTGGTTTTTTCATTTATTTTACTTTTTATATCTTCAATATCCGGCTGCCAACCGTTGCTTTCGTTTAAGTAGTAAGGATTTTCAACCATTTGTAATTTACTTTGAATAGCCGTGTATAAAGGATAACCGGGAGTTGGAGTTAAAATATTTTCGCCTTGATTAACAAGCGCCGTTAAACAAATATCAATGGCTTCGCTTGCGCCGGTGGTAACAAAAATATCTTGAATGTTTTTAATTCCTTTTCTTTCGGCTTCGCGCGCTATCGATTCCCTGGCGGGTTCAATACCCGAGGATGGTCCGTAACCGTTTTTATTTTCCAACATTGCTTTATAGCTTGCTTCAATCATTGGTCTCGGTGTTGCAAAATCGAAAATATTAGGATCTCCAATATTCAAATAAAGCATTTCTTTGCCGGTTTTGGCTACTTCGTTTGCTATTAATAATACATCCCGTACGGCATAAGTTATGTTTTTTGTTCTTACTGCGGGAGCAATTTCATTCGTGTTCATATTATCACCTTTTTTGATAAATAGTTAATACAATTTAATTTTTTTCGTTAACAGTTTCAATTCAACCCGGTTATTCCATGCCGGGTTTAATAATAATTCCTTTGTTTTTTCTACCGTTAATTTTAACAACTAACGGTTCATGAAACTCAAAATGTTTACAATATTTTTTTTGGTCTTTTGTTTCTAAGGAATCCAGCCATTCAAAATCAAGAAAACTTTTATCATTCAAATTAGAAACGGTAAAATAACCAATCATTAACGAAGTAATGTTATGGAAAAAGTGTGAACCTTGCGAAGGTTTTACTATCATATCTTTAAAATCGGATTCGACAATTACTTTTGCGCCTGAGATTTGATCCCACACAACCGGAATACCGAGCCACGGGTCTAACGAACCCCATCTTCCCATTCCTATTAACAAATAAGGTTTATTACGGGAATTTAGTTTTGAGTTGTATTGACTTATTTCCTGTGCAATTTCTCTTGTTTTAGAACGATCGAATTTTTTTTGATCCACATAAACTATATCGTAAATATCGTTAATTATTCCGTGTCCTAAAACCTGATCGCTTTGGCAAAGCAGTTTTTTATGTTCGGTAAAATCGATTTTTAAATTCTCAAGTTCTTCGTTTATTACAATAGGTCTAACTTGTACAACCCCGAAGTCATTTTTAGGATGGTTTCTGTTAGCCAAATTAACCGCAAATTCAATTTCGACCGGCGTACCCATACCCCAGCTGCTCATTTCGAGCAAAAAATTTACAATTTCCGGAAGAGGAAAAATTTTATGTTTCAAAATTGGGGCAAAAGTTACAACTCTAATTCCGTTTCTGCTTGTTCCGTCGTAAATTATATCGTTTTCTATTGAGTAAGTTGATCCCACATAATTCAAAACGCCGTCTTTTTCGGCAACGGACAAATCGTATTCCTCTAAAAGTAAATCGTGGGTTTGAACTTCAAGATCAACTTCCCCGTCTAATTTAAGAGCAAAAAATTTAGTTTGCGAACTATCCAATGTATCTTTTATAGTATTAAATTGAAGCGTATCGTTAGGATATTTTGGGCAAAATCTTAAGCAATTCCCGCCGTCTACAACGGTTTTGCCAAGACCAAGCGCAATGCCTACAATACCGTCGTGGGATTTTTGCGGTTTAACCGGATAAAAGTTATACGATTTTGCAACTCCGGAGATTTCGGGATAAAAACGGTTTTCATGCTTTTTACCTACAAGTTTTTGAATAATGACAGCCATTTTTTCTTCTTCCAACCGGTAAGATGTAATTTTCAGATATTCCTTTGCCCTATTGTAAAATGTTGAGGCATATATTTTTTTAATGGTTATCAATAATTCATTTAATCTGATTAAAGGATTGGAATTATTATTTGGCAACATATATGTTTCATAAACTCCGGCAAACGGATGATATTGAGAATCTTCCAAAAGACTTGATGAGCGTACCGCAAGCGGCGTATCGATTAATTCAAGGAAAGAAGCCAGACTGCTAATAATTTCGTGGGGAAAATGTTCCGCTTTTAAAAATTTCCGTGTTATTTCTTCATCGTCGTCACAATTAATGGCAAATTTTCTCAAATTATTTAATTCCAAAAAACTATCGTAAACGCCGGTTGCAACTACAATACCCGGAGGCACAAAAATTCTAACATTTTCAAATTTTGTATCCAATTCGTAATCGCTTATTAACGCATTTAAAAAACCCAAACCGCGTGCTTTACCGCCTAAAGAACCTGTTCCTACTCTGGCAAAGCCTGTTTGCGGATCAAAATTATCTTTATCAAAATCGGTTATAAGTCCTTTTTTCCTTTGCTTCTTATAATTTTCAATTGAATTTATTAAATCGTACCGGAGTTCGGTTACATCCTTATAATCCGATACTTTTCTGGGGCGTAATTTATGAGCTAATCTGAATTCGGTACGTGCTTTTAACCAATTAGAGAAATGATTGCGGGATGCATGGTAAATTATACTTTCGTCCGGAACCACTTTAAGTTGTTCTTGCAAAGATTTTAAATCGTGCGCTCTTCCTACTTCCGTACCATCGGCTTTCCGGAAAATAAAATCTCCGAAACTGAAATATTCATACATAAAATCTCTTAACTGTTCAAGCAGTAAAGGCGAATTTTTGAGAATAAATGAACTGTTTACTTTTTCGGCATCGGCTTTATTGCTTTCATCGTTCGAAAGGAGCAGAATTGGTAAATCGGGTTGATCAGCTTTAATATTTTTGGCAAATTTTATTCCCGCTTTAGGATGAATTTGCTTTTTATAAGGAAAAGCGATATCAGAAACTATTCCCAAGCAATATTCTTTGTATTTTTTGTAATATTTCCATGCGGTTTCATAATCGTTGCTTAAAAGAATTTTGGGTCGAGCCCTCATTCTTAAATATTTATGAGACAAATTTACGCCTTCGGAAATTAAACGCCGGGCTTGATTGAATAATTCCGTATAAATTAAAGGCAAAAAGGAAGAGTAATATTGAACATCGTCTTCAATTAAAATTATGGTTTGCACGCCCACAATATTTGTGTCGTGGTCAACATTAAGTTTATCTTCAATGGATTTGATAATTGCGATAATTATTCTAAAATCTCCTTGCCACATAAACACGTTATCAAAAATGTGAATGTTGCGGCTTACCATTAAATGATTTAATTCTTTTTTGTTGTGGGTAAGCAGCACAATAGGAATATTCAATCCGGAGCTTTTAACTTTTTCGGCAAAGCGTATTGCGTCCATATCTTCAATATGAAGAGTGGTAATTATAAGGTCGAATCTTTTTTCTTCTTTAGCAAGTTGAATAGCTTTTTTTGCGGTAGATACACGCGTAATTTCGGGTGTATGACTTAATTGCAAATCGCGGTATTCGTGTCTTAACAATTCATATAATCTGCCGTCTTCTTCAAACAAATACAAATCATATAAACTTGAAACAAGAAGGATATCGCGAATTCTAAACCGCATTAAGTTTTGAAACGGCAATGCCTTTTTATCGAATCCTTCTTCTACCCAACTGGAAAGTTTCACTTTTGTATTCTCCGAAAAAAATGAGAGATTGATAAATTCTCAGACGAAATAAATTCCTTTCATTAAAGTAAGTAAAATTGAAGAAATTAAAAAAGAGAAGATAAGAAACAGTAAAAAGAAACTCCCGCCCGGGCGAGCGGGAGTTTGAGATAAAACGGCTTAATTAAACAACGCCTTGATCCATCATTGCGTCGGCAACTTTTAAGAAACCGCCTATATTTGCGCCTGCCACATAATTTCCCGGCATTCCGAATCTTTCAGCCATATCAACGCATGTTTTATGAATATTTTTCATAATTCCATGTAATCGTTTATCCACTTCTTCTCTTGTCCAGTTTAACCTCATACTGTTTTGAGACATTTCCAAGCCGGAAACCGCCACGCCGCCGGCATTTGCGGCTTTTGCCGGACCGTAAAGGATTCCCTTATCCAGGAACAATTGAACGCCGTCCAATGTTGTGGGCATATTAGCACCTTCACTAACCACAAAAACTCCGTTATCCAGTAAATGTTGAGCATCTTTACCGTTTATTTCGTTTTGCGTAGCGGACGGGAAAGCGCAATCTGCTTTATGATTCCATAAAGGATTATAATCGAGATTGGGATCTACCGGAGTATAAACCGCATTAGGATATTTTTCGGCATATTCTTTAATTCTTCCGCGTCTAACATTTTTCAATTCCATTACGTAAGCCAATTTTTCGGCATCAATTCCCTCTTCGTCGTAAACATAACCATTGGAATCTGATAAAGTAACAACTTTACCGCCTAATTGGTTAATTTTTTCTACGGTATATTGGGCTACGTTTCCGCTGCCGGATACCAAACATATTTTGCCTTCCAACGTTTCTCCTCTTGTTGCCAGCATTTCCGATGCGAAATAAACGCTTCCGTAACCGGTTGCTTCGGGTCTTATTAAGGAACCTCCCCAATTTAATCCTTTACCGGTAAGAACGCCGGAGAATTCATTTCTTAATTTTTTATATTGACCAAACAAATAGCCTATTTCCCTACCGCCAACGCCAATATCGCCGGCGGGAACGTCGGTATTAGGACCAATATGACGGAACAATTCGCTCATAAATTGCTGAGTAAACCTCATTACTTTAAGGTCGCTTTTACCTTTAGGATCAAAATCAGATCCGCCTTTTCCGCCGCCCATAGGCAACGAGGTTAAACTGTTTTTGAATACTTGTTCGAAAGCTAAAAATTTCAGAATGCTTCGGTTTACGGAAGGGTGAAATCTTAATCCGCCTTTGTAAGGACCAATCGCACTATTCATTTCAATTCTGTAACCGCGGTTGATATGAATTTCACCTTCTTCATCAACCCAAGGAACTCTAAATTCTATTACCCTTTCGGGTTCAACCATTCTCTCCAATATTTTTGCGGCTCTGTATTCAGGATGTTTTTCCAAAACCACATCCAAAGATTCTGCCACTTCAAGAACAGCTTGATGGAATTCAGGTTCGTTTGGGTTTTTTGCTTTTACCATTGACATCAAATCTTGAACATACTGTGACATTGTGTTTCTCCTTATTTTTGTGAGATATCCAAAATTATTTTGTTATTATTTATTCAGCTTAAAAAGCTTCCTTTCCTGGTTTAATAATTACTCCTTCGTTTTGTCTTCCGCTGATTTTAGTAATTATAGGTTTTTCGAATTTTAGATGTTTAACAAAATTCAGTTCTTCTTCCGGCTGCTGTTTTGCCAACCAATTCCAATCTACAAAAGTATCTTTATTTGTATTTCTGATAGTAAAATATCCGATTCTGAAAGCCGTAATGTTGTGAAAAAAGTGTGAGCCTTGGGAAGGATCGACTTCAATATCTTCAAATCCCGCTTCAACAATAACCGCAGCCATTGAAATTTGATCCCAGGTAACAGGAATGCCAAGCCAGGGATCGAGGCTGCCCCATCTTCCCAATCCTATTAAAATAAATTTAGTGTTGGAATTGCGCAATTTAGAATTTATTTGAGAAATTTCTTCGGCAGCCGCTTTACTTTTTGCCCTGTCAAATTTTTCTTTATCAATAGTTACAATGTTATAAATGTCTTCAATTATTCCGTCTCCCAAAACTATATTACTTTTGGCAATCAAATCATCGTTGCTCAAATTGGAAAAATCAATATCGGCAGATTCCCTGGAAAGAACCATCGGGCGCATTTGCAACATGGCAAACTCGTCAATCGGTTTACCCTTTTCGGAATTATTAGCCGCAAATTCAATTTCCACTTGAGTTCCCATTCCCCAAGCGCCATACTTCAGCAAAGTATCCAAAATTTCGGGCAGAGGAAAAATATTATGCTTTAAAATCGGCGCAAATGTTACAAGCCGCATTCCGTCACGTGAAATTCCATCGTAAATTGCATTATTCTGCGGAGAGTAAGTTGAGCCTACATTGTACAACGTTCCGTCTTTTTCAGCATAGCTTAAATCGTAACTTTGAACCATTCCCTCGAGTTGATCTATTGTTTCGATAGAAAATTCCGATGATAAATTGAGAGCATAAAATTTTTGTTGGGTGTTTTTCAGGGTTTCTTTTGTGGAATAAAATTGAATTAAATGTTTTGGAAATTTAGGACAAAACCTTACAGTATTGCCCCCCTCCACCACTGTTTTTCCAAGACCTAAAGCAATCAAAGCAATACCGTCGGTTGCTTTTTGCGGGGGAACGGGATAAAAGTTATATGACTTTGCAACGCCGGAAATAACGGGATAAAATCTTTCTTCGTATTTACTTCCGACTAATTTTTGTATAATAACCGCCATTTTCTCTTCTTCCAATCTGTAAGAAGTGGCTTGGAGATAATCTTTGGCTTTTTTCAAAAAAGTAGAAGCATAAACCGCTTTTATACTTAAAAGCAATTCTTCCAATCTCTCTTCGGGATCCTCATCGTTGTTGGATATCATAAATGTTTCATAAACACCGGCAAAAGGTTGAAATTGGGAATCTTCCAACAAACTGGAACTTCTTACGGCAAGCGGTTCTTTTACAATGTGCAAAAAGTCAATTAATTTAAGAATTACTTCGCTGGGAAACTTTTCGGCAAAAACAAATCTTTCCAATATTTTTTGATCATCAGTTTCATTAATGGCAAAATCGAAAAGATCATTTTCTTCAATAAATTTATCGTAAATATCCGTAGCCAATACAATTGCCGAAGGGACGTAAATATCAACGCCTTTGGAAGCAAAATTTAAGTTGAAGTTGTTAATTAAATTATTGATAAAACCGAGTCCGCGCGCCTTACCGCCAAGAGACCCGTAACCGATTTTTGCAAAACTGTTTTTAGGATCGAAAGTTTCTTTATTAAATTCGGTTATAGAACCTAATTGTTGAAAATTTATATAATCCGTAACGCTGGAAATCAATTCGTTTCTTAGATCCACTACAGAGTTAAAATCGGATACTTTACGGGGACGCAATTTATTTGCCAGCCAAAATTCCGTTCTTGCTTTTAACCAGGTTGAAAAATGATTTCTTCTGGAATGGTACAATATTGATTCGTCGGGAACTTTGGATAGTTGTTCGGCAAATTCACGTAAATTAGATGCATGACCAACGGGATGGCCTTCCGAAGTTTTAAATATAAAATCTCCGAATCCGAAATGTTCGATCATGAATTTTCTTAATTCATTTAACAGCCGGGGAGAATCTTTTTTTAAGAAAGATACTCCAAGTTTATCGGCGGTGCTCCTTAATTCTTCTTGAGTTGATTGAAGGAGGATAGGGATATCCATCATTTCCGATTTTATTGCTTTTGCCAATTTAATTCCGGCTTCCGGGTCTTTTACTCCGTTGTGAAGAAAATTTATATCTGAAATTACGCCAAGGATATTGGATTTGTATTGGTTGAAATAATTCCAAGCCTCTTCGTAAGTTGTACACAAAATAATTTTAGGTCTTGCTCGCATTCTTAAAAACCGGTGTGATGCGTTTACTCCTTCGGAAATAAGCCGCTGTGACTGTTTAAAAATTTCCGTATAAATCAGAGGTAAATAAGCCGAGTAAAATTTAACATCGTCTTCAACCAGAATTATAACTTGCACGCCGATTGTTTTCGTATCGTTTTTAACATTAAGTTTATCCTCAACCGATTTTATGATTCCCATTAAAAGCCTGTAATCGCCTTGCCAAATAAAAATCATATCGAAAATGGACGCTTTTGGATTGTTAGCCATCTCCTTTCTTTCTTCATTATCGTAGGCAAGTAGAATTATGGGAATTTTTACTCCGAAGGCTTTAATTTCCTGCACAAAATTCAAAACGGGCATATCTTCAATGTGCATTGTGGTTAAAATCAAATCAAATTGATTTTCTTGTTGAATAAGTTCTATTGCTTCTCTTGAAGTAGTAACGTGAGTAATTTCGGGTGAGTGACTTAAATTAAGCGTGTGATATTCTTCTCTGATTAATTCGTAAAGTCTGCCGTCTTCTTCGAATAAATAATTATCATACAAGCTGGAGACGAGAAGAATATCCCGTATTTTAAAGCGCATCAGCTTCTGAAATTTTCTTATTCTGCTTCTATAAACGCTTTCGAATTTAATCTCTATATTTTCATCATTCATAAAATTGACGTTTCAAATTCATAACAATGTTATGTTTTACTAAACAAGACCTTGATCAATCATTGCATCGGCTACTTTTAAGAATCCGGCTATATTTGCACCGTCAACGTAATTTCCCTGGCTTCCGAACCTATCGGCAGTTTCCAAACAAGTGTTATGAATTCTAACCATAATTTCATGAAGTCTTTTATCCACTTCTTCGGATGACCAAGGCAATCTCATACTGTTTTGAGCCATTTCAAGTCCCGATGTTGCAACTCCACCTGCATTAGCCGCTTTAGCAGGACCGAATAATATTCCCGCTTCTTTAAACAAATGATAAGCTTCCAAAGTTGTAGGCATATTTGCGGCTTCACAAACTGCAACGCAGCCGTTATCTATTAATGTTTTTGCGTCTTCGGGATAAATTTCATTTTGAGTTGCGCATGGAATGGCAATATCGGCTTTAACTTCCCAGGGTTTTTTATCCGGGAAAAACTGTACTCCGAATTCCGAAGCATAATCTTCAACTGCGTCTTTATTACTTGCACGTAATTTAAGCATATACTCAATTTTTTCTCCTTTAACACCATCCGGATCGTAGATATAACCATCGGGACCGGATAAAGTAACAACTTTTCCGCCCAATTCGTTTATTTTTTGAACAGCTCCCCAAGCTACATTACCAAAACCTGAAAGAGCAACGGTTTTGCCTTCAATTGTCATTCCCTTGGTTTTCAGCATTTCTTCGGTAAAATAAACCACACCAAAACCAGTGGCTTCGGGCCGGATTAACGAACCTCCCCAGTTTAATCCTTTACCTGTTAAAACTCCGGTAAATTCATTTTTAAGCCTTTTATATTGCCCGAATAAATATCCGATTTCACGCGTACCAACACCAATATCGCCGGCGGGAACATCGGTATTGGGACCAATATGGCGGAAAAGTTCGGTCATAAAACTCTGGCAAAATCTCATTATTTCATTATCGCTTTTCCCTTTCGGATTAAAATCCGATCCTCCTTTACCGCCGCCCATAGGTAATGTTGTTAAACTATTTTTAAATACCTGTTCAAACGCTAAAAATTTTAATATCCCCATTGTTACCGAAGGGTGGAATCTGAGTCCGCCTTTATACGGACCTATTGCGCTGTTCATTTCAATGCGGTAACCACGGTTAATATGAAAATCTCCTTGGTCGTCCATCCACGGCACTCTGAAAATGATAACGCGTTCGGGCTCAACCATTCTTTCCAAAATTCTTGCGGCTTGATATTCCGGATGACGTTGGAATACCAAATCCAACGATTCGGTAACTTCTTGAACAGCTTGATGGAATTCGGGTTCACTGGGATTTTTCGCTTTTACAAGTTCAACAATGCGGTTTGTATATTCAGACATAATTTGCTCTCTTAATTAATTGAATAAAATTAAAATTCTTACGGTGGAATTTATTTCCTTTTGTTGCGTGAATAAAATAACTTTCAATTTGACAGCGATTAAATTTACTAATCATCTAAGCTTTAATTTTAACAATAAAAAAATACCTTTATATCTGAAACATAAATTGTATAGGAGAGTTAAGCAAGAAAATTTTTAGATTTCTTTAATTAAAAATTAAGATATGGTTTATAACAACTCTAAAAGGAAATATTTGAAAAGATGATTTTCATGCAGTTTTTTTCTTTTCCGAAGCTTTTTTACCCGAATCAATATCGAAAATATTTAAGTTTTTCTCTTCTCCGGCATAATTTTTCAACGAATTGGAAACATACCACCATGTTTCCGGCACTTCAACAACATATTTACCGTCGCGTTCATGCGCAGTAGCAAGTATCAGGTCGAAAACATCCACGGGTAAATTTAAACTTATTTTTAACTTGGAAGAATAATTATATCTTTCTTCACCGGTTCGCAGGTAAAAGTTCGAAAAATTAAAAATGGCATCGGAGTTTTTTGCCGCAGTAATTACGGGAAGAGTATGAAGCAATAAAATTAAGTCTAATTTAAAAGAAAAATACTTTTCGTACAGATAATCCAAATAAACAAGATTTGAAACACCTTCGTTCCTATTTCCAAAAAGCTGCCACAATCCCGAAATTCCCGGTTTAACCGTCAGCTTTTCCCTTTCATTATAAAAATTCGGATAACTATTTTTTAAAATTTGTAAATCGTGTATCATTAAAGGTCTGGGACCTATTAAACTCATTTGTCCTAAAATAACATTAAACAACTGTGGAATTTCGTCCAAACCGGTTCTGCGTAACCACTTGGCAAAAGGTGTAATTTTTTCGGCAAGAAAGGGTTTAAGAAAAATATCGTTATTTTTATCCAAATCACGCTTGTGTGAGGAATGCTTTTTAATGGTTCGTAATTTCAAAATCTTAAAACGGTGCTTATTTAATGTTAAACCGCGCTCTTGAACAAATAATGGGAATTGTTTCAATTCGATGAAAAGAATAATTCCGAAAATCAACATTAACGGAAATGTTATAATCAAAAGCAAAGCAGCAACAACAAAATCAAAAGTTCTTTTTGCCATTTTCAGAAAGGAATTATTTGTAAATTAAAGAAAAACAATACGTACCAAAGTTTATTTAAAGTAAAATTTCATATAACATATTCTTACATACTTGAAATATACTATAATTAAAGCAAATATCAAAAAATTAATGACCAAAGAATATAGTCGCTTATCAAAATAATTGCGGAAGCAAAAACGAAAGCCCGTATGGTAGAAATACCGACACCTTCGGCTCCGCCTTCCGTTCTGAATCCGATATGGCAACCGAGCAATGCTGTCATACCGCCAAAAACCATACCTTTGAACATTCCAAAAAGAAAATCCCCCATTTCAAAAAATCTTTTAACCGACTGAAAAAAAACATCAAATGATATGCCAAGAAAATAGTTAGAAACCAAAAAAGCTCCCAATACGGCAATTACATCGGCAAAAACGATTAAAAAAGGCATCATCAGCAAAGCGGCATAAAATCGGGGCAAAGCTAAAAATCTAACCGGACTTATTCCCATAGTTTCAAGTGCATCAATTTGTTCCGTTACTTTCATTGAACCCAATTCCGCTGCAATTGAAGCGCCAACTCTTCCCGCAATTACAATTCCGGTTAATACGGGTCCCAGCTCAGTAATTATTGCCCTGCTTGTAGCCGTTCCCAAAAAGGAAAGCGGAGCCAGTCCCTTTAATTGATAAGCTGCCTGCCAAGCCGCAACTGCACCTGTAAAAACCGCAATAATTATAACAAGAGGTAAAGAATTCACACCAATATGTTCCATTTGGGATAAAATTAACCTTCTGCTCTTTGGTATTTTACGCGAAAATTTTAGTATATCAAAAAACAAACGGGATATTTGTCCGAACTCTTGGAAAAAATTTAATGTCTTTTGTCCTATTACCGCTACAATGCTGCCCGTCACAATTTTCCTTAAGAAATTAATTATATTCGTAAAGTAAGTAAATTAATCGGAAAAATTAAAAAGATTATCAGAAAGTTTGTAATAGAAAATTTCAGGAAGCAATTTTTTGCAAAAAAACTTGATATATTTTGATAGTTCTCTTTATAACTGCCTAAATTAGATACAGATAACTTTTTTATCTTGATAATGAGAGACTAATTTTATTATTTTATGTAGAGAACAAACAAAGTATAGAAGTTATTTGATGATTAATTTAAGAGCAGAAATTCTATCAATTTTAGGATTGTTGGTAATTATTACCGGCAAATCCATTAAAGTATGCCCGGTCAAACCCTCCGCCGGGCATCTTTATTTTAAATAATTTCTATTTTTTTTCGAACTGTAAAAAAAGGGGAAAAAATGAGCAATATAATATTTAAGGATGTCGAAAAAAAAACCAGCGTTGAATTGCCTGAAAATTTGATTTTCGGAAGAAATTTTACCGATCATATGTTTGAGATGGATTATGACCCTGCGCTTGGCTGGCATAACCCTACAATTAAAAAATTCTCCGACCTGTCTTTAAGTCCAGCTACAATGGCTTTGCATTATGCGCAATCAGTGTTCGAAGGTATGAAAGCATATAAACAAGATTCGGGTAAAATAGCTTTTTTCAGACCCGACCAACATTTTAAAAGGTTAAACAGATCATCTAGAAGAATGTGTATTCCCGAAATTGACGAAGACCTTTTAATTGAATCTATGAAAGAACTTGTCAGGTTAGACCAGGATTGGATACCTACTAAAAAAGGTCACGCTCTATATATCCGTCCTTTGATAATTGCAACCGATCCTTTTATAGGCGTTAGAGAATCCAATACTTACAAATACTTGGTTATGCTTAGTCCGGTTGGACCGTATTACCCGGAAGGTTTTAAACCTGTTCCTATTTTAGCAACTGATAAATACGTCAGATCTGTAAGAAAAGGCGTTGGCGATTGTAAAACACCCGGCAATTACGGCGCAAGCCTGGCTGCCCAAAGGGAAGCAGCTAAAGAAGGTTATACTCAAGTATTGTGGTTAGATGCAATAGAACAAAAATACATAGAAGAAGTTGGAACAATGAATATCTTTATTCAATTAAAGGACGAAGTCGTTACTCCCCCGCTGTTGGGAAGTATATTACCCGGAATTACCAGAATGTCGGTAATTCAAATTTTAAAAGATTGGGGCTATAATGTAAACGAAAGAAAAATTGCTATCGGTGAGGTAATTGAAGCATATAATTCCAATACTTTAGTCGAGATATTCGGCACAGGAACCGCAGCGGTTATTTCTTCACTAAGTAAACTGAAATATCACGATACTATTCTAAAGTTTAACGAAGAAGAAGCGGGCGAATTGGGAACAAAACTTTACAATGAAATTACCGATATACAATACGGAAGAAAAGAAGACAGGTACGGCTGGATTCAATATTTGGACTAATCTTTTTTCCGTTAAATACACATTTATTTAAGAAAGGTCGCTTTAAAAAGGCGACCTTTTTTGCCTTGATGATTTTTTCCTACATTTATTTTTACCTTGACAAAGTGCACAAAAGTTCACTATATTTCAGTGAACAAAAGGACACTACTATGAGAGCAAAATTAACCGACCGTCAAATGTCTATTCTTAAATTCATTCAAGATTTTGTGGAGGAAAACAGTTATCCCCCCACTTACAGGCAAATCGGTAAAAAATTTAATATCACCAGCACATTCGGCGTTAAACGGCATATAGACGCTCTTGTAAAAAAAGGTTATTTAAATATTGAAAGCAAAGCTTCAAGAGCAATATCTGTAAATAAAAACGGACTTTCTAAAAAATCAAAACATAATACTTCGTTCGAAATTCCTATCGTGGGAAAAGTAGCTGCCGGCTTTCCCGTTCTTGCCGAAGAAAATATAGAAGGAACTTTTCTAGCCGATCCAAGTCTAATTAAAAACAACGGTAAATTGTTCGGCTTAAAAGTTAGAGGCGATAGTATGATTGATGCGGGAATTTTTGAGGACGACTTGGTAATAATAAATTCGCAATCGGAAATACGCAGCGGAGATATTGTTGTGGCCCTTATTGGCGAAGAAAGTACATTAAAAACTTTCCGGCAAGAAAAAGATAAAACTTATTTGTACCCGGCTAACGATAAATACCCAAGGTTAGATATGACCAACAGGCAGGAATTTAGTATTATAGGAAAAGTTGTTGGCATTTACAGAACATATAACTAAACAAATTATGAAAACAAAAATTTTTAAAGAGGCGATTTTAAGAAGAAACAAAATTCGTTTTGTTTACGGGATAGAAACAATTATTCTGGAACCTTATTTCATTTCCGTTACCAAAGAAGGTAAAAAAGTTATTTACGGAAAAGTTAATAACAGTAATCAAATTAAATCTTTTTATTATGATAAAATATTTAACATAAAATTATTAAAAAAGAAAAAATTTTCTCCCATTATTCCAATTCTCCCTTTTCTTAACTAAATGGAGATAACATGGAAAAAAATAAATACGAAGAACGCGTTGATAACCTGATTCAGCATTTCTGGAAATACGGATATATGACTTTATCCCGGAAGTTCGGAACATATCTTCCCGAACCGAATAGCGTTGGTAAATACGATGTTGACGCAATCGGAAAACAAAAGAAAAAATATGCAATCGGAATTATTTTGAAAGAAGAAGAATTGGACGATCCTAAAGTTTATTCAAAACTTGAGTTTTTATCTACCCGGGAAACAAAATATTCGCATAAACGCGTTACTTTGTTTGTTGGGGTTCCTCGCCAATTTTTAGCTAAAGCTAAAACTATAATCTCTAACTTATCGGAAAATGCTCAGAAAAATATAAAATTAGTTCCTATTCCCGAACAAAGAATTAATTAAGTGCAACTTACAATATGTGCTAATTGAATTTTTTATCTATTGCTTCATTCCGTATTGTACAGGATTTATTTAGTCCTTGTTCATTTCAAAATTTCTCTTTTATTTATCCCAAAATTTTTCTTAGAACCTTTTCGTTTTTCCATTGTATAAAAAACGGCTTACCAAAATTGCTTGTAAAAGTATAGATTTAAGAACCTTGACATTTAGAATAGTGTCGGTTATTTTGGTTGTTCTGATTTATTTTTAATAAGAGTTAACTTTGGCAAAAAAATTATCACAAAAAGATATTGAAATTCTGGATTCCCTTAAAAAGAGCGGAAACATACCAAAGCATATTGCAATTATTATGGACGGCAACGGAAGATGGGCTCTTAATAAAGGTTTACCCCGTGCCGCGGGTCACCGTAAAGGCGTTGAAACAGTTAGAATAATGGTTGAATCTGCAATAGAATTGGGTGTTAAATATCTTACGCTTTATACGTTCAGCACCGAAAATTGGAAACGGCCTCAAAAAGAAATTACAATGCTAATGCGATTGATGGTACGTACGCTTCAAAACGAAACCAACGAATTGCATGCAAACGGTGTTAGAATAAGAACCATAGGAGATGTAAATCATCTTCCTAAAGAAGTTCAAAAAGAACTTAAACAAGCAATCGAACGTACAAAAAATAATACAAAATTAAATCTGAACTTGGCCGTAAGTTACAGCGGCAGATGGGAAATTACCCAAGCCGCCAAAAAAATTGCCATGCAATATAAAGCGGGTGAAATCAAACTTTCGGATATAAACGAAAAATTAATTTCCAAAACTCTTGATACAAAAGATATTCCCGATCCCGATTTAATGATTAGAAGCGGCGGTGAATACAGAATAAGTAATTTTCTAATCTGGCAAATCGCTTATTCCGAACTTTATGTTAGTAAAATTCTTTGGCCCGAGTTTAGAGCTAAAGATCTTGCAAAAGCTATTTCCGATTATCAGTCACGTGAACGCAGATTTGGTTTAATTAGCGAACAATTGTCTCAAAAACAAAAGAAAACAGATAAAGTTAATGATCTCAGCAAAGAATTTGTATAAAATCTTCATTCTACTTTTTATTTCCTTTAATCTTAACTATGCGCAATTAAGCAAAGTAAACTATAAGATTTTAGGAATATCGGTGGAAGGCAACAAAACGGCAGACGCCACTACTATTATTGCAAACAGCGGACTTAAAGTCGGTAATGAGCTCGAAATTCCCGGAGACGCTACAAATAATGCAATCAAACGGTTGTGGAACCTAGGAATTTTTAACGATATACAAATAATTATCGATAAAAAAATAGGTAACGGGGTTTTTCTTTTAATAAAAGTAGAAGAATTAAAAAGAGTTGAAGATATTCAAGTTACGGGAAACGATGAGTTGGACGAAGAAGATATTATAAAAGAAATTCCAATTGTAAAAGGTCAAACTCTTAAACCCCAAGATGTTAAAGAAGCTCAAGTAAAAATAAAAAAAATGTACGAAGACGAAGGATATCTGAATGCAAAAATTACTCCCGAGCTTTATTCCTTTTTCGATGCCGACACAAACGACAATACAATTACCGTAACTTGGCGGAACGACAAGGACTTATCGGTTGAAAGAACCACGGAATACGATTACAATCCGGATATACATTCAAATATTATTCGTAGAATAAAGGACAGAAAGCTGCTCGTTTTTAATATAAACGAAGGCGATGAAGTGGTCGTTCACAAAATATCTTTTATCGGAAATAAAGCTTTTGACGATGACGATCTAAAATCCGAATTCGACGAAACCAAGGAAGACCGTTGGTGGAGATTTTGGAGTAGCGCAAATTTCAAAGAGGAAGACTTCAAAAAGGACGAGGATTTACTTAGAGACTTTTACAGAAAAAACGGTTACCGGGATTTTGAAATTTTAGGCGATACTTTAATTTTTAATAAAAATAAATCGCTGGTCGATATTTTAATTACCGTTTACGAAGGTCCGCAATACAAAATAAGAAATATAATTTGGGAAGGAAATTCTGTTTACAGCGATAAAGAGTTAAATGCAAGATTGGACTTCAAAAAAGGCGATATTTACGATTACGAAAGATTTACACAAAATTTATACGGCAATAAAACGCAAAACGACGTCGCTTCGTTATATATGGATAACGGTTTTCTCCGTTTTAATCAGGAAGTTTCCGAAAAGAAAGTTGCCGACGATTCGATTGACGTTTATATAAAAGTGACCGAAAACAATCAATTTAAAATCGATAAAGTTGAAATAACGGGAAACGACAGAACAATGGACAAAGTTATCCGGAGAGAATTGTTTACTGTTCCGGGCGATTATTTTAGAAGAAGTAATGTTTTCCGCAGTATTCAACAATTGGCTAATTTGAAATATTTTAATGTTGAACAATTGTATAAAGAAGGCGTCGATTTTAAACCGGCTAGCGACAGTACGGTAAATCTAATTTATAAAGTAGAAGAAAAATCCAGCGATTATTTAAATGCCTCAGTCGGTTATAGCGGAGCGTTCGGTTTTAGCGGATCGATTGGAGTAACACTCTCTAACTTTTATCTTCCCAAACCTTTTGTTTTAGGCGGCGGACAGCGTTTGGATTTTAGCTGGCAATTCGGAGTCGGAAATTTTTACAGAACTTTCAGCCTGGGATTTACTGAACCTTGGTTTTTAGATACGCCTACTTTAATTGGCGTTAATGCGTTTGATACGCGCCAAAGATTTATATATGATTTACGCCAATCGGGTCTTTCTCTTAAACTGGGAAGAAGACTTACTTGGCCGGATGACAGATTTTACGTTCAAGGAATGCTCAGGTTTCAATATAACGACGTAATAGACGGAAGAAATTTTTATAACGAAGGAATTTCACGCCAATATACTTTAGGCGCAACTATTTCAAGAACAGATATTGATAATCCGATTTTCCCTTCAACGGGTTCTAAAATTAATTTGAATGCGGAACTCTCCGGCGGACCTATTTTACCCGGCGATGTTGATTATTACAAAATTCAATTCAGTACCGAATGGTACAGAAGATTATTTCATTCTTCCCGTATAACCTTTTTTACAAGTTTGGATTTAGGTTATATTCATGAAATTGTTTCGGGCACTAACATTCAACCGTTCGAATTTTTCTTTATGGGCGGTAACGGATTGGTAATTGCAACCACTCCCCTTAGAGGATATGAAGATAGAAGCGTAGGACCGCGAAATACAAACGGCGATATAATTGGGGGCAGAGTAATGGCAAAATATACCGCTGAAATACGCGCCGCAATAACTTTGGAACCAATGCCTTTATACGTTTTGGCCTTTGCCGAAGCCGGTAATACATTTTTGGATTTAAACAGCGCAAATTTATTGAACTTAAGACGTTCGGTGGGAGTTGGCGCAAGAATTTTAATTAATCCCATTGGCTTAATCGGATTTGATTATGGATATGGATTCGACAGAAGAAGTGTCGATGGTCAAGATCCGCAATGGGTATTTCATTTCCAATTTGGAAGAGGTTTTTAATCACAAACAAATGAGGTAACATTGAAAAAGATAGCATTTTTATTTTTTAGTTTGATAACCGTAAGTCTATTTGCACAAAATAGTCAAAAAATCGGGTGGGTAGATTCTCAAATTATTCTTCAACAATATCCCCCGGCAATTAAAGCTCAAAGCGATTTGGATGCTTTAACTCAAAAATGGTCTAAACAAATCGATAGTATGACTGCCGAACTGCAAAAATCATATCAAACAGCACAAAAACAGTTGGCAAACATGACTCCGGAAAAACAAAAAGAAGTACAGCAAGATTTAGTTAAGAAACAACAGCAAATCGAAGAATTCCGTCAAAAGAAATTTTCCCAACCAAACGGCGAATATTTCGTAAGACAAGACAAACTTTTAAAACCTATTAAAGATAAAATTCTTAAAGCTATCGACGAAGTACGGCAGCACGAAGGAATGCAATTTGTTTTTGATAAAGCCGGCGGATTGGTTCTTTTATTTGCAGACCCACAATACGATTTAACCAACGCAGTTTTGGATAAATTAAAAAGAGGGAAAAAATAACCTTTCCCTTTTTGCAGGAATTTAATGTAAAATTAAACCTTCGAGACCGTTTTTGATAACTCGAAGGTTTTTTTATATTATTTTTCCCGTTTAATGCTATATTTGTATTTTTTAGTTGAACTATTTTTTAAAACAAAATTTTAAGCATCATGAAAAAGATTTTATTAGCAGCTTTTGTTGTTGCGTTGTTTTCTTCTCAACTTCACGCGCAATTAAAATTAGGTTACGTCGACTCGGAAGCAATTATGTCTCAATTGCCAGATGCACAAGACGCTCAAAAGAAAATTGACGCTCTCATACAAGAATGGCAAGAACAAATATCGAAAATGGAAACTAATTGGAAAAAAAGTTATCAAGATTACGAAAATAAAAAATTGATAATGAGTAATAAAAAAAGAGCCGAAACGGAAAAAAAATTATTGAAAATGGAAAACGACATTGCGGAATTCAGAAAAAGTAAATTCGGCGCAAACGGAGTATTATATCAAAAACAAGAAGAATTGATGAAACCGGTACAGAATAAAGTGTTTAACGCTATTAAACAAGTTGCCGAAGAAAACGACCTCGATTTTGTTTTTGATAAAAGCGGAGATTTAATGTTTCTTTACGCCAAAGAAGAATATGATATTACACCCAAAGTTTTAGAAATTTTAAAATAAAAATGAACATTTTAATTAAAGATATTGCCGATCTGGTTGACGGTAAAGTTGTTGGTAATGAAAACGAATCTATCCGTAATGTTGCCAAAATTGAAGAAGCCGAAAACGGGGACTTAACTTTTTTATATCTTCCCAAATATTCCAAATATTTGGCAACAACAAACGCCAGCGCCATTCTGATTAAACCTTCAGAAAAAAAAATACGTAATGATTTAATTTATATAGAAGTCGGCAATCCAAATCTTGCTTTTCAAAAAGTAATCGAAAAATATTTTAAACCGGAATTCCAATTATCCGGCGTAGATAAATCGGCTGCAATCCACCCTTCCGCAAAAATCGGCAAGAACGTTGCTATAGGCAAAAACGTTGTCATTTCGGAAAATTGTACAATTGGAGATAACACTAAAATTTACCATAATTGTGTTTTGCTGCAAAACGTAACCGTGGGAAACGACTGCCTTATTTTTCCTAACGTTACCATTAGGGAAAATTGCAAACTGGGTAAAAGAATAATTATACATCCGGGAACCGTAATCGGATCGGACGGATTCGGTTATACCACCGATGATAAAGGTGTTTACCACAAAATACCTCAAATAGGAAATGTAGTTATTGAGGACGATGTGGAAATTGGAGCAAACGTCGCAATAGATAGAGCGGCAATCGGATCTACTGTAATAAAACAAGGCGTTAAATTAGATAATTTAATTCAAATAGCGCATAACGTTAGCATTGGCAATAATACTGTAATAAGCGCGCAAAGCGGTGTTTCCGGAAGCACTAAAATAGGGAAAAATTGTATTCTTGCCGGACAAGTCGGTACCGTTGGTCATATTGAGCTAACCGACGGCGTTATTGTTGGCGCACAATCCGGCGTTTCAAAATCAATTAAAAAACCCGGGAAATATTTCGGATACCCTGCAAAAGAAATGTCTACCAGTCTCCGATTGGAATCCCACATAAGAAATCTTCCCGATTACAGCAAAAGAATTAAAGCATTGGAAAAGAAAATTACGGAATTAGTTGAGCAATTGAATAACAAAGAAAAGGATTTAACTTAATGTTTGAACGTCAAAGAACAATCGGAAAAGCTGTATCGCTTTCCGGCACAGGATTACACACAGGCACTTCGTGCACAATGACATTTAAACCGGCGCCTGAAAATTACGGAATACGATTCGTGCGGGTTGATTTAGGCGGGAACCCCGAAATTCCTGCCGTCGCAGAATACGTAATAGATATTTCGCGCGGAACCACACTCGGTATTGGCGATACAAAAGTCTATACCGTTGAACATGTACTCGCCGCAATTTACGGCATGCAAATAGATAATATAATTATAGAACTTGACGGAATTGAACCTCCCGTAGGCGACGGCAGTGCAATGCCTTACGTTGAAAAAATTCAAGAAGCCGGCATCGTTACGCAAAAAGAACCACGGGATTATTTAATAATTGACGAAACCGTAATGTATCACAACGAAGAAGAAAACGTTGATATTGTTGCCCTTCCGTTGGACGGATACAGAATTACCGTTATGGTAGATTATCACAACCCTGCGCTCGGCAGTCAACATACGGGTTTATTCGATTTGGAAAAAGAATTTGTAAAAGAGTTTGCCCCGGCAAGAACTTTTTGCTTTTTAAGCGAAGTCGAGCATCTGATAGACTCCGGTCTTATTAAAGGCGGAAATCTGGATAATGCCGTCGTTATTGTCGATCATGACATGCCAAAAGAAAAACTAGAACGAATTACTGAAAAATTAAACATCACGGATGAAGTTACAATCGGACAAAACGGAATACTAAACGAAAAATCCTTAAGATTTAAAAACGAACCCGTACGGCATAAATTACTTGATATGATTGGCGATTTGGCTTTAATTGGCGCTCCAATTAAAGCTCAACTTCTGGCTGCAAGACCCGGACATAAAGTAAACGTTGAGTTTGCAAAAAAAATAAGAAAATTGTATCAACAGAAAAAACTGGTAAAAAAATATCAACATCTTAAAAAAGAGGGCGTTGTTTTTGATATTCAAGCAATTCAAAAAATTCTCCCGCACAGATATCCTTTTTTACTTGTAGATAAAATAATTCATCTTGAGTTGGATAAAAAAGTTATCGGAATTAAATCCGTAACTGTTAACGAACCGTTTTTTCAAGGGCATTTCCCGGGTCAACCTATTATGCCGGGAGTTTTAATTATTGAAGCTATGGCGCAAACCGGCGGTATTTTAATGTTAAACAGTTATATCGATCCGAGTACTAAATTAGTTTTCTTTATGGGTATTAACAATGCAAAGTTCAGAAAGACCGTTGTACCGGGCGACCAATTGGTTATTGAAGCTGAATTGTTAAGGAAAAAAAGCAAAGTTGTGGTTATTAGAGCAAAGGCATTTGTAGGTAACAATTTGGTTGCAGAAGCAGATTTGACTGCTGCAATTGTCGATAGGGAAAATCAAAAAGAAAATTCATAAAATGAATAATATACATCCAACGGCTTTGGTCAGCCCAAAAGCGGAATTAGGTAATAATATTGTCATTTCACCTTACGCAATTATTGAAGATGATGTAATTATTGAGGATAATTGCGAAATAGGTCCCTTTGTTACAATTTATAACGGAGCACGGATTGGGAAAAATGTTAAAATATTTCAATCTGCTTCCGTTGCCAATTTACCTCAAGACCTAAAATTCGAAGGTGAAAAAAGCCTGTTGGAAATTGGAGACAATACCATAATTAGGGAAAGTGTTACTTTGCACCGTGGAACTTCGGCTACCGGAACAACTAAAATTGGCAAAAACTGTTTGTTGATGGCGTATTCTCATGTTGCGCACGATTGTATTGTAGGAGATAATTGTATTCTTGCAAACGTAGTTCAGTTGGGCGGCCACGCAAATTTGGGCGAATGGGTTATTATTGGCGGAGGTACTCCCGTTCACCAGTTTTCCAACATAGGCGAGCATGCGATGGTTGGCGGAGGGTTCAGGGTTGTAAGCGATGTGCCGCCTTTTATTTTGGCCGCTAAAGAACCGTTAAAGTTTAACGGAATAAATACGTTGGGATTAAGAAGGCGCGGATTTTCCAACCAGGAAATTTTTACAATTAAAGAAGCTTATAAAATTTTATACAGTCCTAAACTTAACCTTTCCCAAGCTACAGAGGAATTGGAAAAACAGTTCCCCGACAATAAATACGTAAAATCCATCATAGAGTTTGTTAGAAACAGCAGCCGCGGAATTATTAAAGGATGAAATGGCATCTATTTGAATGTGAGGAACATCCGGGTAAATTTAATATGCAATTGGATATTGACCTTGCGCGCAATTGCAAACCCGGTGAAGCCTTTTTAAGATTTTACAAATGGAAACCTTATTGTATTTCGATAGGAGCTAATCAAAAGTTTGATGATATTAATATCCGCTTAGCCGGTAAGAATAATTTGGACGTTGTAAAAAGACCGACCGGCGGCAGAGCGATTTTACATGCGGAAGAATTGACTTATTCTGTTGTCTTGCCCAATTCATTGAAGTTATCTAATGAAAATATTTATAACAAAATTTCGTTGGCTTTGCAAAAAGGACTTATTAAATTCAACAAAATTTTTTCGGTAATAGAGTTGGAGAAATTAAATCCGGATTTACGGGAAAATTATAAAAATCCATCGGGAATGCTTTGCTTTTCCAGTACGGCAAAACATGAAATAAAATTTGAAGGGAAAAAACTTGTAGGAAGCGCACAACGCAGAATGGAACAAAGTATTTTACAGCACGGGTCTATTTTAACCGGATCTTATCATCAAAACATTGTTAATTACTTAAATATAGAAGACGACTTAAAAACGGAAATACGAAATGATATTTTACGGAAAACAATAGAAATGGATACAATCTTAAATTCGAAAACCGATTACGCTAAATTAATTGACTCGTTAATAGAAGGGTTTTCCGAAGTTTGGCAAATTGACCGGTTCAATTAATCGATGATTCCTTTAATTTTACCTTCTCATTATTAATAATTATTTTTATTTTCCATATACTTTTTTAAAGTGAACAAGTTGAAAAATAAACTATTTCTAAAACTTTTTTTGATTTTTGCTTTTTCGGTTACTTTTTCGTTAAGCGCACAAACAACGGATTTAAAAATTGATCATTTTATTCCTAATGTGCCCGTTAACGATATAAGTTCCGACGGACAAAATATATGGTTTGCAACAAACGGTCGGGGTGTATTTAAATATAATATTTCCGGCAACAAATGGAAAAATTACTCGACCGAGAATAAAAAACTAAAAATAGATTTTTTCTATTGCATAACCTCAAACGGTAAATATGTGTGGGCGGGCTCAACAGACGGACTTTTTATTTTTAATATTAAAAGGAAAAGATGGTCGAGAAGAAAATTCGGTAAAGGCGGTCAGTTGGGTAATTGGATAAGAAGCGTTAAATTCGACCCTTATCAAAATGTTGTTTGGATAGGAAGGTTTCAGTTTCTTACCAAGTACGATATTAAAAAACACAAATACAAAGATTACGATTTACGGATTAACGGAAATGAAAAAACAAATAATATTAAAAGTCTGTATGTAGACGGCGACAGTTTGCTATGGGTAGGAACCGAAGGAGGAGTTCATAAAATTTGGAAAAAACACAAAATGGATAAAAACCGGACATATATTTTTTACGATAATTCAATGAACTATTTTAACGCGGAAGGCGACGAAGTTTCCGTTTCTTCAATTTTAGGCGAAAGAAAATATTTATGGTTCGGAACCGATGAGTTCATCACACAGCAAAATCCAAATTTTAATTTGGGAGGTCTTTTTAGATATGACAGAAAAGACCAATGGATAAAATTCGACGTGAGCAATAGTCTTTTGGGAAACGGTATTTTTTCGTTGGAACGAACAGGTGATTATATTTGGGCATCAACTTACGAGTTTAATCAAAATAAAAAAGAAGCGGACGGCAGGGGAATTGTTCTTGTAAACAGAATTACATTAAAAATAAAACCAATAGTTTTGGAAAACGTTCCTAACGATATTTATAAAATCTTTTTTGACGGGAAATATGTTTGGCTGGGAACCATTTCAGGCGTGTACAGAATTAAATTGGTCAATAACCTTATTCCAACTTTTAACAATTAACTTAAGGATTAAAATGTTAAATATTTCGGAAGTAAAATTGGATAGCATTAAAAATAATTTTAACGGCAAACATATTGCGGTAATTGGCGATATGATGCTTGACAGTTACTTTTGGGGCGACGTTAAAAGAATTTCTCCCGAAGCGCCGGTGCCTGTTGTGGAAATAGAAAATGAATTTTTTAGATTCGGCGGAGCCGCAAATGTGGCGCTGAATATTCTTAAACTCGGCGGAATCCCCTTCCCTATCGGCGTAATCGGCAATGATACCGACGGAAATATTTTTAAAACCCTTCTTGCCGAAGCAGATATTAGCGGCGAAGGTATTATTGTTGACGATTTAAGACCCACAACCGCAAAAACAAGAGTAATTGCCGATAACCAACATGTTGTTAGAATAGACCGTGAATCAAAAAACGAAATTTCAACTGAAATTGAAAATAAATTTTTCAGCTTACTTAACGATAACATAAATAAATTCGATGCTATAATACTTCAAGATTATAACAAAGGGGTTTTATCTAAAAATTTAATTAAACGTGTAATTGATTTGGCAAACCAAAACGGGATTATTGTAAATGTAGATCCGAAATTTGATAATTTTTTGGAATATAAAAACGTTACGGTCTTCAAACCGAATAAAAAAGAAACCGAAGACATTCTGGGAATCAGAATTAAAAACGATGAAGAAATAAATGTTGCCGGTAAAAAATTACTATCCAATCTCAACTGCAAATATGTATTGCTGACCCTTGGCGAACTGGGCGTGGCTCTTTTTTCGAATGACGATTCCGTCAAAAGAATTCCTACGAAAGCACGGAAAGTAGCCGATGTTTCCGGCGCCGGAGATACTGTTATTTCTACTTTAACAATGGCATTGGCGGCAGGCGCAGATATTTATGAAGCTGCATACCTGGCTAATTACGCCGGAGGTTTGGTTTGTGAGAAGGTCGGAATTGTTCCTATTGAACAAAACGAACTCTTTAACACTTTAAAAGAAAAAGTTTTATGAAAAATGCAATAATTGATAAAAACGTATTGATTAAAATACTTGACGAGGAGAAGAAAGCCGGGAAAAAAATTGTTTTTACTAACGGTTGTTTCGATATTTTACACGCCGGACATGTAGATTATTTGAATAAAGCTAAAGCATTCGGCAATATTCTTGTGGTTGGTATTAACAGCGATCTTTCCGTAAAAAAAATCAAGGGTGAAAAAAGACCAATCATTCCCGAAACCGAACGGGCTTTTATAATAAACAATCTAAAATCAGTCGATTACGTAGTCCTTTTCGACGAGGAAACTCCGGAAAATTTAATAAACGAATTGGTCCCGGATTATTTGGTAAAAGGTTCCGATTGGCAAATAGACAAAATTGCAGGAAGAAAAACCGTAGAGCAAAACGGCGGCGAAGTAAAAACCATTGATTTTATTAGCGATCAATCGACTTCCAAAATAATTGAAACAATATTAAAAAAGTATAAAGAATAGGTGAAGCAAGAAAAAAAAAATAAAAAAGTTAAATTTAAACGCTCTGTTTTCAGGAAAATTCTTAATACAATTATTGCAGCCGTTGCAATATTAATTGTTCTGATAATTATCTTTTTCGGTTTTTCACAAACAGAAACTTTCCGCGAATATCTGCGTCATGAAATAATTTCGAATGTTAATAATTCCACTAAAGGTAAATTATATATTGAAAGAATCGACGGATCCGTATTAACTTCGTTATTCTTGAAAAATACGGTTTATGTAACCGGTCCCGATACTTTATTGTCCGCCGAAAAAATTGAAATTAAAACCAGTCCGCTGCATTTGCTGTTAAGAAAAATTTATATCCGGAAAATTGAAATCAAAAACACCGAAATTAATTTAATCCAAGATTCGCAAGGCGGTTGGAATTATCAAAGAATTGTAGGAGAAAAACCGGCTGAACAAAAAGAAAAAAATAATAACAAAAAATCAAAACCGTTTCCTTTTTCAATAGTTGTAAACGATTTAGCTTTGAAAAATATAAATTTCAATAGAAAGTCTGAAAAATATATAAATTCCCATAAACTTTATAATAAAGTAAATCTTAACGATCTAAGTATTGAAAACATTTACTTAAAAGCTTCGTTATTTATAGATTTGAAAAAGCATAACGTTCAACTTCAATTGAATGACTTATCCGGATATCCGAACTTTAATATTTTTAAATTGCACAAACTGTCCGGCAATTTTAAAATTACAAACAAATTCGCCCGGGTTAACAATTTAAGATTAGTTACCGACAGTTCGGATGTAAGACTAAGCGTACAATTGGATAGTTTGGATTTACTGGGCGCGCCGAAACTAAAAGAATTTAACTTTTACCCGTTAAAAATAAATTTAGATGCAAAAAGTTTTTATTTCGACGATCTTTCAACTTTTGTGGAAGGTACGCAAATATTAAAAGGAAAAATAGGCGCACAATTAAATGCATCCGGCAGATTTGGAAATTTCAATGTAAAAAAATTAATTGTCGATTATAACAATACCCATATAAATCTTTCCGGTTCGGTTAAAAACTTGCACATTCCTCAAAAACTTTTCCTCAATGTTAATTTAACTAATTCCGAAATAAGCGAAAAGGATGCTAGGAATCTTTTACCTACTACAAAAATACCCGACTACAGCGGGTTGGTATTACACAATCTTAATTTGAGCTTCAAAGGGCAACCTACAAGATTTCATTCGGTACTGGATTCAAAAGTGGATAACGGCGGTATACATTTGGACAGTTATATAGACCTGAACCTTAGCGAACCGGAATATGATGTAACCTTTAATACTACTAACTTAAATTTGTTTCCTATTGTTAATACTAAAACCGCATTAACCGGAAGGGGTAAAATTATAGGTAAAAGTTTCGATCCGCATAAAATGCTTGCTAATGTTAAGCTTGATTTGCGTAAATCAAAATACAACGGTTATTCAATTGATTCCTTGACATTTTCCGGGACCGCTAAATCCAAAATTATAGAATTAAATCTAAACGCTCTTGTGAATAACTCAACCACAAAAGTCAACGGTAAATTAAACTTACAGAACGCCTCCGTTCCGAGTTATAATTTAACCGGTAGTTCAAAAGGTTTGAACTTGGCTCTGTTTACAAAAGATACTTCGGATGTTTCCAATTTGAATTTCGACTTTCATACAAAGGGAAAATCCCTTAATATCGATTCGATGAACACGGAGTTTGTGATAAAATTGGATTCTTCAAGCTATGCCGGTCAATCAATCGGAAGTTCAGATCTAAAATTAATTCTCGCTTATCAAAATCATAAACGTAAAATTAATTTGTTCAGCGATTTAATCGATTTTAGTATAAACGGAGATTTCTCGCTTAAAAAAGCCATAGAATTACTTACATACGAAGGGAATACTATTTCAGATATAATTTCTGCAAAAATGCGAGAGTTGAATCCGGTAAATTTGGTTTCCAAAAATAAATCGACCGTTACAGATACTTTGGTTTTAAGCGATATTGCAAAAGAAAATATTGCTTTTAATTACCAGTTCGTTTTTAAAAATCTCGATCTACTTTCTTTATTAACCAAAAGTGAAAAGTTGGAAATAGACGGCTCCGGCAAGGGATCGGTTGTAAATGATTCCAATAATTTTTCGATATCGGCTAATTTAAATATTGACTATTTTTTAAGTAAAAATAAAGATCAGCTGATTTATGTTTCGGATTTGAACTCAACTTTACATTTTAGCAGGGATAATAAAGTTTTTACGTTTAGCAATTTGTTCGGTTCTCTTTCTTTGGATGGCGGTAAATTATATTTTGGGAATCAACTTCAGGATATGGCTGCCGACCTGACTTTTAACCAAAGTAAATTGGTTTATAATTTAAGCACAACATTTAACAATGATTTTCAAACCGAATTGGAAGGAAATTTGGAAATGAGACCCGATTCCCAAATTGTTAATATAGAAAACTTATGGGCAAGTTATAAAAACACGGAATGGAATTCCGATTCGCTTATTACTCTGATTTTTGGAAAAGACTTTCTGAAAGTTGATAATTTCTCTCTTTCCAGCGGAAAAGCTAATTTTAATTTGGAGGGAATTTTAAAAGATAACGGTGAACAAAATTTTAAATTTAAAATGCAAAATTTACCTGGCAGTATGTTAAGCAGATATGTTTTCAATTTAGAGGATCAATATTTTGAATCCGATATAAATATTTTCGGCAGTGTTAACGGAAGTTTGGAAAACCCGGAAATGGAATTGAATACAAATATAAAAGATATTTCTTACGGCGAAGTGAATTTCGGAAATCTTATTTCTAAAATCACTTACAAAAATAAATTGATGAACGTTAATACAGCCTTTGTTAGCGATACGGGCAACTTTTTAAAACCGGCGCTATCATTATCAGGTTACGCTCCTATCGATTTACGAATGTTAAACGTTGCAAACAGGTTTATTGAAACCGAGCCGCTCCATTTTCAATTATCTTCAAATAAATTTAAATTAGCAACTATCGGTAATATTTTACCATTCGTAAAAAACGTTAGCGGAAAGTTAATTGCCGACCTAACCCTTGACGGTACTTATTCAAAACCGGAATGGCAGGGATTTATAAAATTAGAAAACGGTAATTTTTTAGTTAGAGAAACCGCTTTAAAATATAATGTTAATACCCTTATTGATTTTAAAGGAGAAAAAGTTAAATTATTAAATTTGGAAATACGGAACTCGGGTAATACGCCTCATCAAGGTAAGTTAATTAGTACGGGCACATTAATGCTTGACGGTTTTAAATTTTATAAAATGAACTTGAAGACGGATGGTAATATTGCTCTGCTTAGTAATTATTCTAAAAAGGTCAGCCCAACGCTCTTTGGAGATTTATTCGTTTCAACGTTAAAGCCGCTTGAATTAAAATATTATAATGACAAATTTGACTTGACCGGAAAGATTAAGGTTGAAGAAGCGGATATTATATATGCAAGCGCCCAACAAGCAAATTATTATTCCGATAAAAAAATAATTTATCACTTTGTTGAAGATACAACTAAACTATTGAAAAGCGAATTTCAATTCCGTAAATTCTTAAAGAAATTTAAGAAAAATTCTAATTCGTCTACTATAAAGAAACTAAATTTCGATTATAATGTGGATATTGATATTCCGCAAAATGCAAAACTTCAGTTTATTCTTTCACCGGTCTTAAATCAAAAATTAACCGTGGAGACTACAGGCGAATTAAAGTTTGAGAGCAAAGACGGAATTGTTAAAACACAAGGCGAATTACAATTGCTTGAAGGTTCAAAATTGGAATTTTTTAAAACTTTCGATGCAACCGGATCAATAAGATTTGAAAGCGATTTAACTAATCCTTATTTGGATGTTGTTGCAACTTACATTGGTGAAAGAGTAAAAAATTATAATACAAATGCTACGGAGGAAGTTGCCGTCAAGTTAAAAATTCAAACCCCGCTTTCTAAACTGGGTGAAAATTTGTCGAATAATAAAAATATTTTTTCCGTTTACGTCGGAAGGGAAAATATTCAAAACAACGTTGCCAGTAAACAATACGACGCTTCAAACGCAATCTCTTTTATTTTGTTAGGACAACTTTCGCTTAACAAGGAATTAAATCCAAACGAGCAAAGCAGACTTGCCACAATAGGAGAAAACGCCGCATATTCTTTATTAGGATCAACTCTTACTTCTTTTGTCAATTCCGCCGTTGGCGATGTAATTAGTAATATCCAATTAAAAAAATCCGGTGAAGTTGTATTTTCCGGCAGAATTAAAAATATTAAATACAGTTTTGGCGGTAATACGCAATACTTCCAAATTAATAAAGCAAATATAAAAATCGAATACTTAATCAACCCTAATTTTCTTATACGGCTCGAACAAAAAGATCCCGTTGTTGAAACTGCTACTCAAGAAAAAGTAAGAGAATTGGGATTAAAATATAATTTCAGGTTCTAATGAAAAAACAAATTAAAAAATATTTTGGAGCTAACCCAAGCGTTAGACTCAAAACAAAAGAAATAGCTAAACTACTTAAAGTAAAAAACAACCAAAGTTATTCACAATTAAAATCCCTGCTTTATCAACTGGTAAAAGAAGGATTTCTGACAAAAGTTGGCAAACGTTATCAACTTGCGGGTAAAAAATTAAACGTGAATATAATTACAGGAAAACTTCAGCTTGCCAATAATCAAAATTACGGGTTCGTAATACCAAAAGATAAAAAATTTAAGGACGTATATATTGCCGAAAGAAATTTGGGCACCGCCCTTAACGGCGATCTGGTTGAAGTTTCGTTATTTGCTAAAAGCAGAGGCAAAAACATTGAAGGGAAAGTTATAAAAATAATAGAACCCGCTAATGAAGAAATTGTGGGAACATTAAAGAAATCCGGTTCATTTTATTACGTTGAACCCGATAGTAAAAAAATTCACCGCGATATTTACATCCCTTCTTCAAAAGTAAACGGAGCAAAAACCGGCGATAAAGTAGTAGCAACCGGATTAAAATGGAATTCTAATTTCCTCAATCCCGAAGGAATAATTAAAGAAACGCTTGGTAAAGCAGGTTCTTACGAAACGGAAATAAATACAATTGCCAAAGAATTTAATCTTACTTATAAATTTCCTACCGCTGTTCTTAATGAAGTTGATCAGATTGAAGAGAAAATTTCACCTTCAGAAATAAAAAACAGACTGGATTTGAGAGATAAAGTGGTTTTTACTATTGATCCGGTTACAGCTAAGGATTTTGACGACGCTCTTTCTATTGACGTGCTGCCGAACGGAAATTATTTGGTTGGCGTTCATATTGCCGATGTAAGTCACTATGTAAAACCCGGATCGGCTTTATACAACGAAGCTCTTAAACGGTCGACAAGCGTTTATTTTGTAGGCAGCGTTATTCCAATGCTACCCGAAAAATTATCGAACGGGGTTTGTTCGCTTGTTCCCAATCAAGACCGTCTAACCTATTCCGTTATGATTGAACTTTCCCCTACTGCGAAAATTGTAAATTATGAAATTAGAAAAACCGTTATTAACAGCAAAAGAAGATTTAATTACGGGGAAGTTCAAAAAATTATTGAAACTCAAAAAGGCGATTTTAACGCACAAATTATTTTACTCAATCATTTCGCCAAATTACTAAGACAAAAACGGACCAAAAAAGGAAGTATCAATTTCATAAGACCCGAAGTTGAGTTTAAGTTAAACAAAGCAGGTAAACCTGTTGAACTGAGAATTAAAAAGGTTCAAGAAAGCAATGAATTGGTTGAAGAATTTATGCTTCTGGCAAATCAAATTGTTGCACGGCATCCTAATAAAAAAGTCCACACCCAATTCCCGTTTGTTTACAGAATTCATGATGTGCCTTCAAAAGAAAAATTAACGGAATTTACAAATTTTGTTAGATCACTCGGATATAATTTTAACCCCGATTCTAAAAACAGTTCAAAAGAATTACAGAAGCTTTTAGACAAAGTGAAAGGCTCTCCCGAAGAAGCGGTTGTTAATGAAATTGCAATACGCACAATGGCAAAAGCAATTTACTCTACAAAAAATATCGGACACTTCGGTTTGTCGTTTAAATATTACACCCATTTTACTTCGCCAATCAGAAGATTCCCGGACTTAATAGTACATTTATTAATTTTCGGCTTCATTAATAATAACCGGAAAGCAATCTTTAACCTTAAACAATTAGATAACATTTGTGAGCATGCTTCCAACCAGGAAAGAAATGCTACGGATGCCGAAAGATTATCCATTAAATTGAAACAAATGGAATATCTTAAAGACAAATTGGGAGAAGAATTTGAAGCTGTTATTTCCGGCGTTACTAATTTCGGTTTATTTGTGGAACTTAAAGATACTTTAGCCGAAGGCTTGGTAAGTATTAGAGATTTAGACGACGACTTTTATATATTTGACGAAAAAAAATATCAACTCAAAGGTAGATCTCGTGGAAAAAAATACCGGCTGGGCGATAAAATTAATGTCCGTTTGGCCAGAGTAGATTATGAAAAAAGAGAGATTGATTTTACACTTTCATAAAACATATTTAGTAATTATAATATGATGAAAAATTGAGGACTATATGTATAGAATAAAGTTAAAACTTAACTTGAGTCTATTCTACCTTATTTTGCTTCCGGGACTGATGTTCGCGCAGTTCGGGCAGAATAAAGTTCAATATAAAGAATTTGACTGGTACTATATTCAAACTAAACATTTCGATATTTATTATACCGATAAAGGCAAAGATATTGCCGAATTTACGGCTAAAGTTGCCGAAGATGCACTGGTTCAAATAGAAAACCTCCTTGATTACCAAATAAATAATAGAATCACTCTAATTGTTTATAACTCGCATAACGATTTTCAAGAAACTAATACAACTCAAGGTTATTTAAGTCAAGGAATAGGCGGGTTTACCGAACCGTTTAAAAACAGAGTGGTTTTTCCTTTTGAAGGGTCTTACAGAAAATTCAGGCATGTTATTCATCATGAGTTGGTTCATGCCGTAATGAGAGATTATCTTTACGGCGGAACAATTCAAAACATAATCTCTAAAGGAATTACATTGCAACTGCCTCAATGGTACCACGAAGGAATGGCAGAATATTTATCTTCGGGATGGGAAACATTATCGGATATGTTTTTAAGCGACGCTATAATAAACGAATATCTTCCCGATATTAACAGATTATCCGGCTATGTTGCTTACAGAGGCGGTCAGTCTTTATTTAAATATATTGCAGATACCTACGGACAGAAAAAAGTCGGCGAATTGTTAAGCCGCATAAAAGGAGCCGGGAAGTTGGAAGCGGGACTAAAATCTACACTCGGACTTGACCTGAAAGAACTTAACGAAAGGTGGAAAAAATATTTAAAGAAAGAATATTGGCCGGCAATTGAATATCGAAAAGACCCTGACGAATTTGCAAAAAGATTGACTAACAACAAAAAGACCGGAGGATTTTATAATACAAGCCCCGCTTTATCTCCGCAAGGCGATAAGATTGCTTTTATTTCGGACCGTGATCTTTTTCTTGATGTTTATATTATGAATGCTTTCGATGGCAAAATAATTAAAAGAGTTGTTGAAAGCGGTAAAGAAGCTAATTTCGAAGAGTTGAACGTATTGTTCCCTTCAATAACTTGGGCGCCGGATAACAGAAGAATTGCCCTGTCGGTAAAAAGTAACGGATACGATGTAATTTCCGTTATTGATGTGGAATCCGAAGATTCCGAGGTGCTGCCTTTTAAATTAGACGGAATCGAATCCGTAAGTTGGTCAAGCGACGGGAACAAACTTGCATTTTTAGGCAGCAACGCTAAGGAATCAGATATTTATATATACGACTTTAATACTAAAAAACTCACCAATTTAACAAACGACATTTTTAGCGATTATGAACCGATGTGGGCTCCCGATAATAAAACAATAATTTTTTCTTCCGACAGAAAAGGTTATACAAAAGAATCGTTTCCGCAAGACGGTTATTCAATGACAACTTTAGATTATAAACATCTCGATTTATATAAAATAAATATTGATACTAAAAATATTGTTAGATTAACCGATTGGGAGTATTCCGATGAAAAGTCGCCTGTTATTTCAAGCGACGGAAAGGAAATGCTTTTTGTTTCCGATTATAACGGTATCGATAATATTTACAGGAAAAGAATAGTTTTAAACGATTCCGATTCCGTTAGCAGCGTTCTCGAACTAAAAGCCGAACCGATTACAAATTCTCTTAACGGTATCAATCAACTTTCATGTTCTAAAGACACAAAAAAACTTGCATTTACTTCGCTCTATAACGGCGGATATAATATTTTTCTTTTAAGCAATCCGTTCGAAATGCCCGCTGTAGGTAAAAAATTAAAACCGACTAAATTTATGGAAAGATTGCTCAACAAAAAGAAAAAAGTTCAAGTTGCTGCTTCCGTGCCAAATGATAGCAGTACAGATACTTTAAAACCATTGAAAGAAGTAAAATTAGCAACTACGGATTCTACCACGGAAGAAATATCGGCAAAAATTTTTACGGGACAAGTAATTCACGGAAATGCTTTAGAAGATACTTCTAAAAATGCTTATAAAAATTTCGTTTTCGGCGGAGATGATTTTAGCTTAGATTCAACAGAATCAAAAATTGATAAGAGTAAACTCTTTAGTGAAAAATTGGACAAAAACGGAAACTTTTTAGCCAATAAATATAAGGTTAATTTCTCGCCCGATCTTATTTATGCAAATGCGGGATACAGTACTTTATACGGATTACTCGGAACAACAATATTAACTTTTAGCGATGTTCTCGGGAATCATAGATTAATAGGTATAACCAGTTTGCAAATCGACTTAAAAAACAGCGACTACGGTTTAGCTTATTATTACTTGCCAAAAAAAATTGATTACGGTATCGAAGCATTTCATACCGCAAGGTTTGTTTATTTATCTAACGGTTTGTCATCGGATTTATACCGTTTCAGAAATTTCGGAGGAGTTCTTTCGGCTAAAATTCCTATCAACAGATTTTACAGATACGATATCAGCTTAAGTCTGCAAAGGGTTTCTTCTGAAAATCTCGATAATATTTCTGTACCGGTTGACAAATCGACTTTTGTTATTCCCGCTGCCAGTTTTGTTCATGATAATACAATATTTGGTTATACCTCTCCTATAGAAGGAGTTAGATATAACCTGACTATTTTTGGGAATCTGGGAATCGGAAATAAAAGGCAAAGTTTTTATTCGGCGGTATTCGATTACAGAAAGTATTTCAGATTTTGGTTCGATAATTCTTTTGCTTTCAGAATCTCGGGCGGTTATTCCGGAGGCGGAAATCCGCAAAGATTTTTCCTCGGCGGCACAGATGCCTGGCTAAACAGAACTTTTGCAACCGGCGATATACCGGTAAGGAATGCATCCGATTTTGCTTTCTTAACTCCCGCAATGCCCTTGCGCGGGTATAATTATGCGGAAAAAATCGGTAATAAATATACTCTGCTTAATTTGGAATTAAGAATGCCTCTCATACGGTATTTATTAACCGGACCGCTTCCATTAGCGTTTCAAAATATTCTTGGCGTTGCATTCCTTGATGTTGGAACTGCGTGGAATGATAATAAACAATTAAAATTATTCGGAAGGGATAGGTTCGGGAAAACCAGAACACAAGATTTATTAATTGGAATGGGAACCGGCGCTAGATTGTATTTTATATTTTTATGGAGATTTGATGTAGCCTGGACGTACGACCTGCAAAAATTCTCTTCTCCTAAATATTATATTTCTTTAGGATTGGATTTTTAATTATTCGATTTACTTTTGCTTGTATTCTCGGTTTTAGGCGTAACGGCACTTTCGGTTTTTGGTTTTTCGGCTTTATCTTTTTTACCGTTTCCATTACCGGAAAAATGGGAATTTTTATAATCCGTTTGATAAAATCCGCTGCCTTTAAAAACTATTCCCGCTCCGTTGCTTATTAATCTTTTAACCGGTCCGCCGCAAGTAGGACATTTCTCCAACGGAGAGTCGGTCATTTTCTGAAACTCTTCAAAAATAACTCCGCATTGTAAACATTTATATTCGTATGTTGGCATATCTTTTTCTCCACATTGTAATATTTTTCGAACTTGAAATTTAGTTATTTGTTACAATAAAATAAATAGTGAAATAAATTCCAATATTTTATAACTTTGAAGTAAAAATTGTTCCCTATGTTAAAAAATTTTTTAACTATACTGATATTATCGGTATTTCTTTCCGGTTGCTTAAATTACACCCAAATTACCACCATAAGGACTGACGATTCCGGTAAAATGTTTATCCACTATTGGATGAATTCCTTTACTAAAAATGATTCGGCTTTTATTAATCAATTAGGCATATTTAATAAGGACTCTCTAAAGTCTCAATTTTCCAAATCATTTGTAGATATTAAAAATATAGAAATTTATCACGATTATAACGACAGTACAATTCATGCGCAAATAGAATTTTATTTCACAAAATTCGACTCCCTCAATTTATTAAGACCGTTCAAAAATAATGAGCTGTCTATTAAAGACGGTCCGGAAGGAACCAAAATATTTTCTCAATTCATACCGCCATTTGCCACCGGTTTCGGTTTCGATACGAAATCATTTAGAGTAAAATATGTATACTATCTGCCCGGCGAAATTATTAAGCACAATGCTAAAAGCAGATCGAATAATAAATTGGTATGGGAATACAATTTGGATGAAATTGGTACGGGTAAAACTATTAGAGCTACTTACATTCCCTTTAAGCTAAAGGAAACTCCCCTTGCAATTTATATTTTATCGCTTATTGTGCTCTTGATAGTTTTATTTTATTTATTCAAAAAAAGAAAAGCTTAGCAATTATTTAATATTGATATATTTGACATAACTTTTTGTATTACTTATATTTGCAGACTGTATTTTTCGATATAAGATGTAAAAATATTTGATGGAAGATTATCCGAGAATTTTTTCCGGAAGTTCTAATCCGGAATTAACGCAAAAAATAGTTGATGCGCTGGATTTACCGCTAGGAAACGTAGAACGGAAAAAATTTAGTGACGGCGAAATTTGGATTAAATTTAAAGAAAATATTAGAGGCGGCGACGTTTATATTGTGCAATCTACTCATCCGCCCGCAGAAAATTTAATGGAATTGCTTATAATGCTCGACGCCGCTAAAAGATCTTCTGCAAGGAGGGTTACCGCCGTAATTCCTTATTTCGGATACGCCAGGCAAGACAGAAAAGATCAACCCCGCGTTGCAATTTCTGCAAAACTGGTTGCAAACTTAATTACAACCGCCGGCGCCGACAGAGTTATTACAATGGATTTGCACGCTGCTCAAATTCAAGGTTTTTTTGATATTCCTTCGGATCATCTTTATGCATCTCCAATTTTCACGCATTTATGGAGTAAAGCCAGTGAGAACCTTGTTGTAGTTTCGCCGGATATCGGAGGTATCAAATTAGCAAGGTCATATTCCAAACGGCTTGGCGCTAAATTGGTTGTTATCGATAAAAGACGACCCAAACCCAATTTTACCGAGGTGATGCACATTATTGGTGAAGTTGAAGGTAAAGATGTTTTGATAATTGATGATTTGATAGATACTGCCGGTACTTTTGTATCTGCAATTGAAGCATTAAAAAAAGAGGGCGCAAAAAGAATTTTCGGAGCGGTAACGCATCCCTTACTTTCCGGGCATGCTATTGAAAAAATTGAAAATTCGGATTTGGAAAAATTGTACGTTACTGATAGTATTCCAATTAAAGCCGGCGCTTCCAATAAAATTGAAGTGCTGACCGCTTCGCAATTGTTAAGTGAAGCAATTATTAGAACTCATAATAATAAATCAATAAGTTCTTTGTTCGAGATTGACAAAAGTTAAGTAATTATTAATTGATTGAGGTATAACTAAAAATGGCAGAGATAAACCTAAAAGTAGAGCCGCGTGAAAAATCCACAAAAGGCGCAACCAACCAAATGAGAAAAAAAGGATATATTCCCGGTGTGGTCTATACAAAAGGCGCTGATGCAATTCCTTTCTATACAAATGAAATTGACGTTAGACCGTTGGTATATACAACCGAAATGAATATAGTAAATCTTACCGTCGGTGATAATAAAAACCTTAGATGTATAGTTAAAGAAGTTCAATTTGATCCTTTATCCGATAAAATAATTCATATCGATTTACAAGGTATTACCGTTGGCGAAGTTATAAACGTACAAGTGCCTATAGTTCTTGTAGGACAAGCAGCCGGCGTAAAAGAAGGCGGAAATATTCAGCAAACAATTCATAAATTAGACGTGGAATGTTTACCTAAAGATATTCCGGATTCGCTGGAAGTTGATATAACCAATTTAAATCTAGGCGATTCTATTACCGTAAAGGATCTGAATTACGATAACATAAAAATACTGGATACTGAAGATAGCGTTATTGTTTCCGTTGTGGCTCCCAGAGGCATTGAAGAAGAAGCCGAAGAAGAAGTTGCTGCGGAAGAAGTTCCTGCCGAACCCGAAGTTATCCCTAAGGGTAAGAGTGAAGAGGAACAAGAAGGATAATTATCTATATTGAAAATAATTTTTGGCATCGGAAATCCTGGTCTTGAATACGCATTTACTAGGCATAATGTTGGTTTCATTATTCTCGATAATTATGCATTACTTCGGGACCTTAAATTTATTCCGTCTAAAAAAGATTATTATTTTGCCGAGGGCAACGCTAATTCAAATAAATTTTTATTAGTGAAGCCCTCTACTTATGTAAATAATAGCGGTATTGCCGCTAAAGACGTAATAGAAGAATATAATATAAATTTAAATGATTTTTTAGTTGTATCGGACGATATTAATTTAGCGCCGGGTGATATTAGAATTAGAAAATCCGGCGGGGACGGCGGACATAACGGTATAGCTTCGATTATCTATCATCTTTACACCGATCGGTTTCCAAGACTAAGGTTCGGAATTGGAAACGATTTTGATTTTGGTAAAAAAGCAGATTATGTCCTTAGTAAATTCGATGAAAAAACTTTTGAAGAACTTAAACCAAAAATAAAATTTTGCATGGATCTGTTAGATGCTTTTATTTTAGGGGGAATTAACAATATGTTAGATTGCTATAGTAAACACAAATCACAAAACACTAAAAATTAAAAAAAGGTGAGCCTATGGAATCCTTGATTTACATCATCCCCTTTTTTGGTATTGTTGCCTTGCTTTACTCCTTGTTTAAAAACAATTGGATAAACAAGCAGGAAAGCGGTAGTGAAAAAATGGTTGAAATTTCCCAACATATCCATGAGGGAGCGGTTGCTTTTCTTAAAGCCGAATACAGAGTTCTTATCATTTTTGTTATTGTTGTTAGCATCCTGCTCGGATTTGCAAATTTTGGTCGCGCCGATTCTTCATGGTTAATAGCAGTATCATTTATAGTAGGAGCTTTTTGTTCCGCACTTGCGGGTTTTATGGGTATGATGGCTGCAACAAAATCTAATGTTAAAACAACTAATGCCGCTATTAAAGGTTTAGGTCCGGCATTAGAAATTGCATTCTCAGGCGGTTCAATAATGGGAATGAATGTTGTTGGTCTGGGAATTTTAGGATTGGGAACCTTATTCCTAATCTATTCCAATTTGGATTGGGATATTACAAAAGTAATAAATGTACTTTCCGGTTTTTCTTTGGGCGCTTCTTCAATCGCTCTGTTTGCAAGGGTGGGCGGAGGAATTTATACAAAAGCAGCCGACGTTGGAGCCGATTTGGCCGGTAAAGTTTACGAAGGAATTCCCGAAGATGATCCTAGAAATCCGGCAACCATTGCAGATAATGTTGGCGATAATGTAGGCGATGTTGCCGGTATGGGTGCCGATTTATTTGAATCTTACGTTGGCGCAACAATTGGTTCAATGGTACTCGGAGCAGTCTTCACAGAAGTTTTTCCAAAAGATAGCAGTCTTGCAGGTGTTTTGCTTCCATTGGTCTTAGCCGGAGCGGGAATAATTCTATCGGTCTTCGGTTCTTTCTTTGTAAAAGTAAGGGAAGGCGGAAATCCTCAAAAAGCTTTGAATACAGGCGAATTTATTACCGCGGGATTAATGATAATTTCATCGTATTTTATCATCCGTGCAATGCTTCCTTCGGAATGGACTTTTGAAGGATTTAATTATACGGCAAACGGAGTGTTTTTTGCTACAATTATCGGACTTATAGCCGGTGTGTTAATTGGAATTATTACAGAATATTACACGGGAACAGATTATAAACCCGTTTTTAACATTGCATCGCAATCGGTAACCGGCGCTGCTACTAACATTATTGCAGGCTTAGGAACGGGAATGCTTTCAACGGCATTACCGATTTTAATAATTTCAGCCGGAATAATCGGAGCTTACGAGCTAGCCAATTTATACGGAATCGGTATTGCGGCTTTGGGTATGCTTTCAACTACCGGTATTCAATTAGCTGTAGATGCTTACGGTCCGATTTCCGATAACGCGGGAGGAATAGCGGAAATGTCTGAATTACCTCCTGAAGTTAGAGAAAGGACAGATAAACTTGACGCCGTAGGAAATACTACCGCCGCAATCGGTAAAGGCTTTGCAATAGGTTCTGCAGCTCTTACGGCTCTTGCGCTTTTTTCCGCTTATATGCACCAAGCCCGTATTCAAACTATCGATATTGCAAAACCAATTATTATGGGTGGTCTGTTTATAGGCGCTATGCTTCCGTTTTTGTTCTCTTCAATGGCAATGAGCGCAGTCGGTAGAGCCGCAAAACAAATGATTTTAGAGGTCGGAAGGCAATTTAGGGAAATCCCCGGTTTAAGAGAAGGTAAAGCTAAAGCCGAATATACGCGATGCGTAAAAATTTCGACGGATGCAGCAATAAAAGAAATGGTAGTTCCCGGTGTTGTTGCGGTACTTGTTCCCGTTGTAGTCGGTTATTTTAGTAAAGAAATGCTTGCCGGACTTTTAGCAGGATTAACCGCAAGCGGTGTTTTAATGGCGGTCTTTCAAGCAAATGCGGGCGGAGCATGGGATAACGCAAAAAAATTAATTGAACGCGGAATTGAAATTGACGGAAAAAAATACGAAAAAGGTTCGGATGCACATAAAGCTGCTGTTGTTGGCGATACCGTTGGCGATCCGTTTAAAGATACATCCGGACCATCGTTAAATATCTTGATTAAATTATTATCGGTGGTTTCCTTTGTTATTGCACCATTGATAAGATAAGCTTATATTTGTAAGATAAATTTTTTATAACCCTGTTTCTCAAATTAAAATTTGAGAGACCAATAGACCAAAGGGAGGAATTTTAATGGCAAACAATCACTATGAAAGTGTAGTAATTATTAATGCTGCCTTGGAAGATACTCAAGTTGAAGATGTAATCAAAAAAATCGAAAACTTTATTAAAACTAACGAAGGCAGTATTACTTCACTTGAAAAATGGGGCAGAAAAAGACTTGCTTACCCAATAAAAAAATCGAAAAGCGGATATTACGTAATTTTTCGGTTTACCGCCGTTCCAAGCTTAATTGCAAAATTAGAAAGAATATATCGCTTGGACGAATCTGTTTACAGATACCTTACAATTAAACTGAATAAAAAAGATCTTGAACATATTCAGAAAAAAGCCGAGAAAGTTGAGAAAACCGAAGAAATTCCGGCTAAAAAAAATTCTTCCGATCAAGAAGTTAAAACGAACGCAGAAGAACAAATTGAATCCAATTAATGCTTGTTAAGAATAAATAATAATAGTTATGTATGGAGGTTTGTAATGGCTGAATTGAAAATGCCCGAATTAAACAGTGTTATGATAGCAGGTAATTTAACTAAAGATCCTGTTTTTAGAGAAACTAACAACAAAACTCCCGTTGTTAATTTTCATATTGCGGCTAATAGAAGATACAAAGATAGTCAAAACCAATGGCAAGAGGATGTTTGTTATGTTGGCATTGTTGCATGGAATAAGCTTGCCGAAAGTTGTAAAGACAGATTGTCTAAAGGCAGCGCCGTGCTGGTAGACGGAGAATTACAAAGCAGAACTTTCAAAACAGATGACGGACGTAACCGTACGATTGTTGAAATTAAAGCAAAACGAATTCAATTTTTAAATAAAGTTTCAAAAGCAAATAACGGTTCGGAATCACAACCGGTCGAAAAACCTGAAAAAGCCGAGTTGGCTGCCGAAGAGCAAGAAAGCGATTATGAAGAGAATTCTTTCGATAAATTTTTAAGTGATGAAGAATCTGATTTAATTAACGGAGGTTAACAATTGAGAAAACAAGTAAAAACCAAAAGAGTAAAACGGGTAATAACTGATTACATTGATTATAAAGATGCTAAAAAATTGCAAAAATTTATTTCCGATCAAGGGAAAATTATTCCGCGTAGAATTACAGGATTAAGTGCAAAACAGCATAGAGAATTAGTTAAGGCAATTAAAAGAGCCCGTCAAATAGCAGTATTACCATTTGTTTCCGAAGCAGTTAAGTAAAGGAGTTGAAATGAAAGTTATTTTAAGAAAAAATTTTGAAAAACTTGGCAATGTAGGCGATGTAGTTGAAGTTAAAGCAGGATATGCCAGAAATTACCTTCTACCTAAACAAATCGCTTATGCGGCAACCGAAGGTAATATTCGCGCATTGGAAGAAGAGAAAAAACAAATTGAAAAAAATGAGGCTAAACTCTTCGAAAGCGCTAAAAAAATTTCGGAAGAACTGGAAAAAATTTCGGTTACTATTCCTGTTAAAGTCGGCGAAGACGATAAAGTGTTCGGCTCAGTTACCAGTCAAATGATTGCCGATGCATTGAAAGAAAAAAACTTTGATGTGGACAAAAGAAAAATTGAAATTGAAGATCCTATTAAAGCTTTAGGTATTTATAACGTTAAAGTAAAATTACATCCTCAAGTTACCGCAACTGTAAAAACTTGGGTCGTTAGAGAATAACTAATTTAATCTTTAATTTTTAACCGGCTTTTTGCCGGTTTTTTTTATTTTTATCCTAATTAATTTCAAAATCCAAAAAGAAATTTTAATGGATTTTTTAAGCTTATCGGATTATATTAGTAATCTTATTTTGAAATATAATTGTAACTAAAACATTAATTATTGAGTAAAAAATGAAAGAACTAAGATTTCGTATTATCATCATTATTGCGGCTTTCGCATTGAGTCTTTACTTGTTATACCCAACCTATGCCGATTATAAATATTCTCAAAAAATTAACAAAACTTTAGAAATTATTAAAGACAGTATTAAACAAAAAAATCCTAATATATCGAAAGATAAGTTGATTTCCATTTTGGATTTTAAAGAAGACAGCCTCCGTGTTTCGGATCCGGCTATTAGGAAAGCAAGGGAAAAAAGAATAAAATTAGGTTTGGACCTTCAAGGCGGTATGTATTTGGTTATGGAGGTAAACACAGTAAAACTGTTGGAACGGCTTGCTAAAGATCCCGATATAGTTTTTAAAAATATCTTAAAAGAAGCGGAAAAAGAAGCAAAGATTTCTGATGAAGACGTTGTGGATATTATCGCAAGGAAATTGAAAGAAAAAGGGATTAGACTTAGCAGATATTTCGGATCTATACGACAAGAAGACAGCGATATAATTAAAGATCTAAAAAAGCAAGAAAGCGATGCCGTTACACGAGCTATAGAAATTATACGAAACAGAGTAGACCAATACGGTGTATCGGAACCATCCATTCAACAACAAGGCGCAAGAAGAATAATAGTTGAATTGCCCGGCGTTGCTAAAAAAGAAGAAGCTAAAAGCCTTTTACAAGGAAGAGCTTTATTGGAATTTAAATTACTAAAAGATCCTAACTTCGCTTTCCCGATTTTAAATAAAATTGATGAAGTGTTGGCTAAAAGTATTAGTAAAGATTCTACCGCCACCGCTCCGGAAGATTCCAGCAAGCAATTGTCTCCGGAAGAATTTGCCAAGAAACATCCGTTTTTTGCCATTGCCCATTTGGTTTCTCAAAATTCTGCCGACCTGATTGTAAAAGAAACCGACCGGGATAAAGTTTTAAATTATTTAAATAGACCCGACGTAAAAAAAATAATACCCGATAATGTTCAGTTTTTATTTTCCGCTAAACCCCAATTTGTTCAAGACGGTGTAAAATATTACCGGTTATACATGTTAAACAAAGAGCCCGAACTTACCGGCGAAGTAATTACAAACGCAACGGCAACAATAGACCCCCAAACCTCCGCGCCTATGGTTACAATGCAAATGAACTCCGAGGGCGCCAGAGAATGGGCAAGAATAACCGGTGCAAACGTGGGGAAAAGATGTGCTATAGTATTGGATAACTATGTTTATACCGCTCCCGTTATTCAAGGAAAAATTCCATCAGGTAATTCACAAATTACTGGAATGGAAGACTTGGAAGAAGCAAAATTAGTTTCCATAGTTCTTAAAGCTGGCGCTTTGCCCGCTCCTATTGATATTATTGAGGAAAGAACCGTCGGACCGTCTTTAGGACAGGATTCAATTTCACAAGGATTTAACTCAACAATCATAGGCTTTTTAATTGTTGCTCTCTTTATGATTGTTTACTATAAATTATCCGGTACGTTTGCTGACTTAGCGCTTTTATGCACGCTTGTCTTTATAATGGGTGTTTTAGCCGCATTTAGTGCCACACTAACCTTGCCTGGCATTGCCGGTATTATTCTAACAATAGGTATGGCTGTGGATGCAAACGTTATTATTTTTGAAAGAATACGCGAAGAATTAGCAACCGGAAAAACGGTAAAGGCTGCGGTAGATAGCGGTTTTGCAAACTCGTATTCGGCTATTTTTGACGCTAACATCACCACATTTTTTACAGCAGTTATTCTTTATCAATTCGGCAGCGGTCCGGTTCAAGGTTTTGCGCTTACATTAATGATTGGAATTGTATCGAGTTTGTTCAGCGCACTTGTAATTACAAAAGTATTGTATGAGTATTTCATTTTTAAAAATAAAAAAGTTGATTTCGGTTTCAGAAAAAGTATTTTCAAAAATCCCAATTTCGATTTCATCGGTCATAGAAAATTAGCTTTTACTATATCCGGAACATTAATCATTCTTGGTATAATCAGTCTAATAATTAGAGGCGTTGAATTAGGCATTGATTTCAAAGGCGGATCTGAAGTAGCGGTTCAGTTCGAAAAACCTATTAATATTTCCCAAATAAGAAGCCAATTAAGCAGTATAGGTATTGGAAACGTAGAGGTGAAAACATTTGGCAGCGAAGCCGGTATTTTAGTAAGAACTGAATTGCAAAATCTTCCCCCGGAAATTGTACCTAAAGTACGGAAGTCATTGATTAAAGCTGTTGATAATGTAACAAAGAATGTAGAAAAAACTATAATCGATACTACGGAAAATTCAATTACGTATAAATTCCCTAATGCAGATATTACAAATTCGGTTATTCAGAAACTAAACGACGAAGGATTTCAAGCGGCTAAGGTTTCCCAAGATGCTAATAACAATAAAATGATTGTGAAAGCAAGCGTTGCAAATTGGATTGAGGAAAACCTGAGAATGAAATACCCGGATAATCCTTTTAAAATGCTAAAAGAAGAAAAAGTCGGACCTAAAATAGGAAAAGAATTAAAAATGGATGCCGTTATAGCAATTATCCTTGCTCTGCTTGTTATTTTAATTTACTTAGGATTTAGATTTAAATTTGCTTTTGCAAGCGGTGCGGTAATTGCATTGTTCCACGATGTAATGATTACTTTGGGACTTTTCTCTCTGCTTTACGGTGTATTTTCATTCCTCAACCTTGAAATAAATATTGATGTTGTTGCTGCATTCTTAACGCTGGTCGGTTATTCCATTAACGATACGGTTGTGGTGTTCGACAGGGTTAGAGAGGAAATGAAAATACATAAAACGGCTCCGTTAAAAGAAATTATGAACAAAGCTATTAATAGTACTTTAAGCAGAACAATAGTAACCAGTTTAACTACATTGTTAGTAGTTGCGGTATTACTCTTTTTCGGCGGTGAAGTGCTTCGTGGTTTTTCGTTTACATTATTTTTCGGAATTATCGTCGGTACTTATTCTTCAATTTTTGTTGCGAGTACGTTTGTATTTGAATACACACAAAAAAAACACAAAAAAATTCAATTCTAATTTACGGACAAAGCAAATAATAATTGGGCGGCGTAATAGCTGCCCAATATTGTAAATTCGGCAAATTTAAACTTCCTTTTAAATTTGTTTATTGCCAAAGCAGAATCTGAGAACACAAATAAAATTCCTCCTGCCAATATTAATTTTTCTTGCATGCCGTTAAGTGAATAAAAACCGTTCAAAGAACTCCACAACATAACTGAAATAACTAATGTGTACAAATAAACCGGAATTTTATAATTCTCAATTTCATTTCCCAAGTATTTTAAGAATAATATGGAATAAAATAATACAGGCAAAACCAAATACCAGTTATACGTATTAACTTCGTTAATAAATGCAGTGGAATAAAAAATATGAGCAATCATGAAAGAGATTAATCCATACTTAAACTTTGTTTCGGGATGCAGAAGAAAATAATCGCCTATTAAGGAAAATACTAACGCAAAAATTATTAATATTCTGAAAACCGTAAATTGTGAATCTTTTATTAGCAGAAATAATATTAATACTGAGACAGGAATTAATTTGGCAAACTTGTATATACTTCTATGTTTGTATTTCGACCAAATCGAAACTACAGCAGCGGAAATGAAGATAACGGAAAGAATAATTAAAATTGTCATTTACCGGTTATGCAAGCCTGCTCTTGGGATGAATATAATCACTGAATTGATCGAACATATAGTTATCTATTTCTTTTGTAATTTTAACAAGAACAAGGGTAATATCATCTTTAATTTCGGCAGAGCCCCTAAAATTATTTAATGATTTTAAAATATCATCTAAAACCAATATAGGTTTTGAATTTTTAGAATTTAACAAAACTTTATCAAACCTTCCGGAACCGAACAAGTTATTTTTAATGTCCATAGTTTCTTCTATTCCGTCTGATGTAAAAACAAAAAGATCGCCCGGGAGCAAATGATAAGTTTCTTCTTGCAATGATTCGTTAAATTTACCGCCTTTTTGAAGTCCAATTCCCATACCCTTAGGTATAACTGTTTTTATTTTTCCGTCTCTTATAATTTTTAACGGTGTATGCCCGGCGCGGCAAATTTTAACTACTTTTTCTTTAACGTCAAAAAGAGCAATTGTCATTGTTATAAACCAATGTTTATCAATATCTTCGGAGATATGTTTGTTTATTTCCATTAAAATTTCTTTTGGATGTTTGTCGGCCGAACAAAACAATTTAACCATTGTTTGTAATTTGGACATATAAAAAGAAGCGGATAAACCTTTACCGGAAACATCGCCGACCACAATAAATAATTTTGTTTTGGAGACTTTAATAATATCATAATAATCGCCGCCCACATGAAAAGCCGGAATCATTGTGCCTGAAATTTCTAATCCCTCAATATCCGGAATATTCTGTGGCAGCAGCTTTTCCTGAATTTGTTTAGCAACGGCTAATTCCCTGTCGAGTTTTATTTTTTTGGCTTCTTCCTCGTATAAACGTGCATTTTCAATAGATATTGCAGTTTGATTTGCGGCTGCAGTTAATAATTCTATATCTTTACCCGAAAACTGTGAGCCTGAGTGTTTCAATCCGAATAATAACAATCCAATCACATTCGATTTGATTGTCATCGGAATTACCGTGTATATCTCTTCTCTAATTAATTCTTCATAATTTTCCGGAAAAATATCTTTAAAATCGTTTCTTTCTATAACAACGGGCAGATTAAGTTTTTTCTTTTTTTCAATAAATAATTCAAGTGTATTTTTTGCATTAACTAATTCTAAATTTTTGTTGCCAATTCCCTTTTCCCTTTTCAGTATGCAATTGTTATTTCCCGGTTTACATAGCGCAAGTCCGAACTTTTCCAGCCGGAGAGATTCCACAAAAGTATTTGTAACCGAATTAATAATATTTTCCAGTCCTAACACAGTTGAAATATGGTTAGAAAAATCGAGGAGAACTTTTCTGTAAGCAAATTGTTCGGGATAAAATTTTCTTGTTATCATTGCCTGAAACCGGTCTTTGGTAGATTGAAAAATAATTGCAAACAGAATAAATATACCTGCGGCAATTAATCCTTGATATTCAGTTGTAATAGCTTTACTAATTTGCTGACCCAAAACGTAAATAACCAAAAAATAAACGCCGGCAACCGAAACCGTTGCCGCTCCGTACATGATTGTATTTTTAACCACATCGCTAACGTCCATCAAAGAATACTTAAAAATTGAATATCCGAAAGCGATGGGCAAAAGTACTAACAGAATAATGGGCATATAATATTCGGGAGAATTGAAAATTGTATCGGCTAATACGGAAGCAAAAGTGCTGATATAAATTAATGCTGCTATTCCGATGCCGTAACTGATAAGTATAATAAAAATAGGGTTTCTTTTTTGCGGTAATTTTAACTTAAAATAATTAATTATTAACGATATAAATCCGATGATAAAAGCTAAAAATATTAGGATGTTTATAACACTAACAAAAATCATATTATATTTAGCCGAAGTGGATTCGAGCTTATATACAAACAAAAATTTATAAATAAGAGCCCCTACTAACAATAACCCTGCAAGTGAGTACAATATTTTTATAGTAATCTCTTTTTCCATAAACTTGAATTTTCTTGGAAAGACCCAAAAGAAATGAACAAACATAAACGGAAGTAAAACGCCCGCAATTGACCAGACCAAATCTATAATAAGAAGTAATATTGAATTCCGGTATATCGGATTGGCGACCGAACTGTTAATCAACAAAGAAACTGTTGAAAATAATACTAATGCCACTCCAATTCTATAAAAGAGCAGTTGTGTTTTTCCTTGCGGTTTAGCCGATACGACTATTGATCCGACCAATAACCAAATCATTCCTAATAATACAAAAGATAATCCGCCGAAATTAATTAACTTTTTAATCTCGACTTTTGTATTAATAACCTTACCGTTATGCAAGACCGTATAAACCGCAGTATCGCCGCGCGCATGGCTATCGATTAAATAAGAGGCGTTAATTAAATCTTTAACTTCCTTCCCGTCAATTTTTAATAACTTATCCCCGTCTCTGATACCTGCATTCCACGTAACTCCGTTAACTTTAACAAACTCAAAAACAAACTCGGTACTGTCTTTACCAATATGTTTTGGAACCCACAAACATTCGTCGTTTGAACGCGGCGTTACATTTAGAATAAAATACAAATTAAAAAATGCCACAATTAACAAAATTACGGTAACCGGTAATATTATTTGTTTACGGTATTTTGACAATATTTTATAAAAATTTTTCATATACTTATTTAAACTTCATAACTATACATGTAATATCATCCGACTGCTCCGCACCCCAAGTATGTTCATTAACGCTGTCAATCAAATTATTCATAATGTCTTGGGCCGATTTATGATTAGTGCGAACAGCTAACTCCTCTAATTTTTCGTCACTAAATTCCTCATTATTTAAGTTCATTGCTTCGGTAATTCCATCCGTGAAAATTATTAATACATCATTTTCCTTAATATTAACAATTTCCGACTGATACGGAACGGTTGTTTTCATTACGCCCAGAATCATTCCCCCTCTTTTTAATTTAGTAAGTTTACCGTCCCTTACTAATAACGGCGGATTATGACCTGCATTTACATATTCAAACTTTCTTGAAACTTCGTCGTAAATTCCCCAAAAAAAAGTTATAAAACTTCCGCTGAGTGTATTTTCAGACACCAAATCGTTTAATAAGTTAGACGCATCTACCATTGGAAGGTTCTGTTTAATAATGGATTTAAGAAACGCTTGTAAATTAGCCATCAAAAGCGCCGCTTGAACGCCTTTGCCCGAAACATCGCCAACCGCTACCAGAACTTTGTTTTCACCCAATTTAATAACGTTGTAATAATCTCCACCTACTTGTCTTGCAGTTTTATTGTACGCAGAAATTTCGTAACTACCGGATTGAGGAATATGTTTCGGTAATAAATTCTTTTGAATATCCTTGGCAATTTCAAGGTCTTTTTCAATTTTTTGTTTTTCTATAGCTTCTTTAAAAAGTCTGGCATTTTCAATAGATATAATAGCCAAACTACCGGCGGATGAAATAAATTCGACATCGGAATAGGAATAACTTAAATTATTTAATCTTTTGCCAAGCAAAATCATTCCTTTGGTTTCGTCTTTTATAATCATTGGAATGATTAATACAACGCCTATATTCCATAATGCCGGATATTCTTTTTTAATTTGTGCTTCATAGACCGGTTCTTTTTTATGTATTAATAAGCAATCCGGTAAAATACTTTGCAGTTTTGGTTTGGGAAAACGCGTTTCCAAAATTTTTACTTCTTTATTGTTGCATGAAAGAACGGCAAATTTAGAAACCAACATTTGCGCAATAACGGAATAGACCAATAATTTACTTACTCTCTCTTCATCCAATATTCCGCTGAATTCTTTACTTAAATCGAACAAAGAACTTAATTGGTTAACCTTGGAATCTAACGTTCTGTTTAATTCTTTTAATTTTTTGAACGATAACGAATTGGCTATTGCCGTACTGCCGATATTA
>JALSTI010000145.1 GCA_026983795.1 Melioribacteraceae bacterium | reverse complement strand
ATAATACAGTTAAAGGTGTTTAACATCGCTACTATTTCCAGAATTTGCAGAAGAATGAAAATAATATCTTTTAGCTGTACACCGCAATATTTAAATGATAGAATAAGTATCGGGTTTGATATGCTGGAAGGGAAGTTAAAAGTCATTATAAATTTAAAAAATGTAAGAAAAGAAGGGGCAAAGTTTAGTTCCCGTCTTTTAAAATTAGCCGGAATAAGGTGAGTTAAAGTGGATTTCCGTTTGAATTCAATTAAAACAAAGCTTATACTGCTTATAATTTTAGTAATTGGCGCAATTGCAACCTTCGTTTTTATTTATTTCCCGTACAAATTCGAAAAACAAGAAATAAATGCAATTAGAAATAAAGTAAATACGCTTGCCGGACTCTCGGCACAAAGTGTTGCGCCGGCTTTATATTTTGATGATAAACAAGCGTTGGAAGAAGAAATTACACCGCTTATCAAAAATCCCAATATTGAATATTTGGTTGTACGGACAAATTCCGACAGTAACTATTATTCTTCCAATTTTGAAGTAGCTGAAAAAGCTGATTATAAATTAACAAATAAAATAAAATTTGGAAGTAACCAAAATATATTAAAAGTCCAAGTACCCGTAGTATTTAAAGAGCAAAAATTAGGCAATTTGTATGTCGGCTATTCACTTAAAAGGCTTTTAACTGAAGTTTCCTATATGAAAAAACATATTGCTTTTATCAGTCTGTTAATATTTTTAGTTGGAATTATTTCCATAATAATAATGGAAAGATTTATCACTCGCCTGCTAAGCGAAATGGTAAAAGCAGTTGAAAAAGTTAAAGCGGGAAGTTTAAGTAACAGGGCTGTCATTTTTTCTAAAGATGAAATAGGGTTTTTGGCAAAGTCTTTCAACGAAATGTTAGACAAAATTGAACAGACAAATGAAGAACTAGAATTAATTAACGAGGAGCTTGAGATAAGAGTTCAGGACAGAACGATTGAATTGGAAAACGCATTAAAATCGCTTCAAGAAGAAAACCGGCAGAGGAAGTTAATTCAAAAAGCATTGCGTGAAAGCGAAGAAAGATTTAGAAGTTTATTCGAGAATTCAACCATTGGAATTTACCGGTCCACTCCTTCGGGTAAAATATTAATGGCAAATCCAACCTTAATAAAAATGTTAGGATATGATTCGTTGGAAGACATTCAGAGTATTGAAAATATCGGTACAGGATATCTCAATCCCTCTACCCGGGAAAAGTTTAAGAATCTTCTGAAAAAAAACGATAAAGTGTTGGGATTTGAAGAAGCATGGAAAAGAAAAGATGGAAGCGTTATTTATATTAGAGAAAGCGCCAGAAGCGTAACAGACGAAGAAGGCAATATTTTATATTACGAAGGTTCGGTAGAAGATATAACCTCTAAAAAGATAATCGAAAAAGAGTTGATAGAAGCAAAAGAAAAAGCCGAAGCATCCTTAAAATTAAAATCCGATTTTCTTGCGCAAATGTCTCATGAAATTAGAACTCCGGTTAATAGTATACTCAGTTATACGGGATTACTAAAAGATGAACTGAAAAACACTTTACCCCAAGATCTTCAACTTAGCTTCGATATGATTAATAACGGCGGCAGAAGATTGATAAGAACCATTGATATGATACTGAATATGTCGGAATTACAGACAGGTACCTTCGAAGCTCAAAAAGCGCCCGTTCACATTACGCAGGAAATTCTTAAACCGCTGATTGGGGAATTCCGCCCAATTGCCCAAAGCAAAGGTTTAAAGCTTGAAATGATAAACAAAACTAACAAAAAAGAATTAATTGTTCTTGCCGATTCTTATAGCTTAACTCAAACTTTCGCAAACTTGATTGATAATGCCATCAAATATACTCAGGAAGGTGAAATTGGTATTAAAATATACCAAGATGATAAAAAAGGATTAAATATAGAAGTTGCCGATACCGGTATCGGAATTTCGAAAGAATTTCTAAACAATATATTCGATCCCTTTACTCAAGAAGAACAAGGTTACACCAGAAAGTTCGAAGGTAACGGTTTGGGATTGGCATTGGTAAAAAATTACGTGAAACTAAACGGTTTTACAATCTCAATAGAAAGTGAAAAAGGCGAAGGATCTGTTTTCAAAATTAATATACCTAAAGACTTAATTAAAGATACTAATCCGCAAATCTTTGAGATGAATGAATATGAACAGAGAAAACAAAAGCTGATATAATAAACGGAACCAATTTACATTCCCAACTGTTTTTAAATAGAAAAAAATAATTTAAAAAAATTAGAAGCTATTGCTTAATTCAAGTCAATTTATTATACTTGAAGTCCTCAAAATTTTGTTCGTTGTAAATATTAAAAAAATATTTTTTTTGGCTTGACAAAGTCTGAATTTACGCTTAAATTTTGAGTCTGTTTTTTTGAAAATAGTTCTTTGAAAGAGTGAGTGACTAAAGTAAAACTTTAGTGATTGCATAAAAATTACACAAAGTTAATTCAATTTTACAACGGAGAGTTTGATCCTGGCTCAGGACGAACGCTGGCGGCGTGCTTAACACATGCAAGTCAAGGAGAAAGCTGTTTTCGAATAGCGAGTAAACTGGCGCACGGGTGAGTAACGTGTAAGTAATCTACCCAAGGGTTTGGGATAATTCGGCGAAAGCCGGACTAATACCAAATAATGCAGCGGCATCGCATGGTGATGTTGTTAAAGCCTTCGGGCGCCTTTGGATGAGCTTGCATCCGATTAGCTTGTTGGTAGGGTAAAAGCCTACCAAGGCTACGATCGGTAGCTGGTCTGAGAGGATGATCAGCCACACTGGAACTGAGACACGGTCCAGACTCCTACGGGAGGCAGCAGTGAGGAATATTGGGCAATGG
>JALSTI010000144.1 GCA_026983795.1 Melioribacteraceae bacterium | reverse complement strand
GTAAAGAAAAGCGATAAAGAACGCTAAAATAATTGTGATAATCAGGATGTTTTTTCTTCTTTTTATAATATTGAAAACATCCTCAATGGTAATTTCACCGCGTTTTCTTTTTACATCGGAATTAATTCTACTATTTTGATTCATTTTATATACCGTTTAATTATTATTTTACGAAAATACCTATTATTGCGGCAACAACTGCCAGGGCAGAAACTACGATTGATGCGTCGTTGGATTTTGACCAAAAAGATCTTGGTACAAATATTTTATCGCCGGCTTTTACGCCAATATCATTTAAACTTTTCCCGTCTTCCAAAATTTCTTCGGCGTCTATATTTAATTTTGTTCCGTTGCGTGTTATGTAAATATCGTCTAAATCCGAACTGGTTGTTTCTCCGCCTGCTAAGGCTAAAATGTCTGTAACCGTTTCATAACCTGTAGCATAATAAATGCCCGGTTTAACAACTTCGCCAAAGACGTTAATTTTATACAGCGGCTGAACTGAAAGTTCTGGTTTTGTATAAATAGAATCGTATGCGGCAATTATTTTATTCTTCAATACCGTAAAATCTACACTGTCGGTTCTGAAAAATCCGATATACGGTAATTGGATTTTACTGTCTTTTTGAACAAAATAATCACCCGAAATTTTATCGGTGATATTCAACATTTTGAGTCTTATTCCGTCGCCCGGTTTAAGTATTTGCGCATTCAAACCGGAAAAGGAGAAAAGAATAGTTAGGATTGATGTAAAAAAAAGCTTTTTCATATTTCGTTCACTTGATTTATTATTAAATTTTATAGCTTCGCCATTTGAGTAACGTATTTGCATCTTTTGTGCGTTTTGCGTCAATTAAAATTATTTATAGAAAATTACATCACAAAAAAGATGAATAATCGATTTTTACTTGTGACTGTCATCAATTTGGCAGACTGACGACTGTTTCAAAAATGTCAATTGGATTTTGATGCCGGTAGGGGGAGCAATGTATTTTTTTTGGTTAATTTATGATGTTCATTCATTGTTACCAAATTAAAATTAGATTTCAGTATAGTAAGAATTTTTTTGAATATTTCAACTTTTTTTGAACTTTTGATTTCCATTCCAGGGAAAAACGAAAGCTGAGGAATTAAATCGCTTCCCAAAATATCTGTCGGATGTAATAAAAAGCTCATTTCCGAGTTTGTGATTTTGCTGATAACAATAGCAGATTTGAGGTACGAAAACATCAAGAATTCGGAATATTTTGCTAAATATAGCAAATAGCTTAAATGAACGGGAGTTTTAAATACCGGAAAAGTGGAGACGGGAATTTCACGGATTTTGCTGCTGTTTACCTTGAAAAAATATGGGTTTATAGGCCTGAACCCTTCAGTTACACTTCCGTACAGATTTTTTAATTGCTCTTTTTCTTCGGGCGTAAAGTTGCTGGATGCAAAATAAAATTTGCGGGCTAACGGACCCAAAAAAGTAGGAAATGTCGATGCGTCATATTCATAATTCAGTTTAAGAAGAGTTTCAAATAAATCTTTGCCCCAACTAAAACCGGGAGCCCTGAATCCAACCGGTTTCTTTCCCGTTGCATTTATAATTGCATCTTCGGCTTGATTAATTTCGTTTTCGAGCTGCTGTTTTGAATACAACTGAATAAAAGTATCATGATTGAACGAGTGGTTGGCAATTTCATGCCCGTGTTCCGGAATTGCGGATAAATAATCTTTGTTTTTATCTAAAACCGCATCTTGTCCTATAATAAAAAATGTAATTTTTAAGTCAAACTCGTCAAGAATTTTCAGGATATTTGGTATAAAAATATCGAAATATGAAGGAAAAGATTCCCAACCGGCATCGCCGTGCGTTTTCATGTACGCCCATTGATTGTCCAAATCCAAAGATATACTTGCCAGATTTTTACTTTTACTCATTTTTACCGTTCGCAATTAAATTTTTAAGATTATCTACAACGTTATTAGCCAATCTTACACTCGAATTCCATGAAGTTATTGTTGGATATACTTGAGCCGAAGAGGCAAGCAGCAATTTGGAATTCCCGACCCTTATTTCAGGTTTAATTTTGGAATAACCGAGCGGATAAACAGGTTCTACGTAAGGTGCTTTAAATATTTTTACATCGGTAATATCATCGTCGGTTAAAGGAATATCTTTGAATAAGGTTTTTAATTGCTCTTTCCACCTTAAGGCAATATTACCGGCTTCTTCTTTGAATAATTCCGAATCTTTGCTGCAATATTTCATAACATAAACCAAATAGCGGTTATTGTATTGCTCTATATTAACAAGTTCCGACATTTCCACAACTCCGTCGAATTCCGTATTGGAGTTAACTACAGGCTGCCAATAAAAATTATCCAAAGGCTTTTTAAGAAAAAACAGAGCGTTTACAACACCTTGATAAGTTAAATTCGGATTATTAAAATCTTTATCTAATGAAGAATCTTCAAGCATATTTGCCAGAATTGAAATAGGTGCTGTGGAAATAACCCAGTCGCATTCCAGCAATTCATTATTATCAAGCCGGAGCGTCATTTTATCATTTACTTGATCAATTTTTATTACGCGTGTATTTAAAAGTATTTTACCGTTATAACTTCTTATTTTTTCTTCCAACGAATCTATTAATCCTTTTAGTCCCGTTTTAAGATAACCGCGTTTTGCTGTATTTTTTTCTCTGCCTAATCTTTCCCAAATATACAAAGCTGGTAAATTACCGGCGTGGGAACCGAATTTGGAACGGAACAGCGGTTGAAGAATTTTCTCCCAAACGTCCTTGCCGTAAAGCTTAATAAACCAATCTTCTATTCTTGTATTATCAAGATCAATTCCTTTGCCTAAATGCCTTATCATTAAACTTGCGATGCCGAAGCGGA
>JALSTI010000143.1 GCA_026983795.1 Melioribacteraceae bacterium | reverse complement strand
TCTGGGGCGGAAACAATGTGGTTCTGGATCCCAAAGAATTTGGCTTGCCGGGTATTGAAAAAGGCAAAATTTTGGGTAGAATGGTAAATAACAAATATCCCGTCAATTTATATGGTTACGAAATTGAATGGCAAACACATTTTTGGTATTTGCCCGGAATTCTTAAAGGTCTGGTATTTAAAATAAATTATACATTTACTCATTCCGAAGCAAAATATCCTAAAGTTGAAATAAAAACCAAATATTTAACTCGTCCGCCTTGGGTAATTCAGTCGAATAAAGATACGTTTTATGTTGACCGGCTGATAAATCAACCGAATAATATTTTGAACATAACAATTGGTTACGATTATAAAGGTTTTTCGACAAGAATTTCGTTCCTCTATCAAGATGATGTATTTAAACAAACTAATTTTTACGAAAGGTTAAGAGGAAAATCAACAATATTTAGGAAATGGGATGTAACCATAAGACAAAAATTGCCTCTGGGTGGGTTGGAGTTAATCGGGAACTTCAGCAATATAACTTCGGCTATTGAAAAAGATATTAATGTTGGAACAAGGTTCCCCTTAAAAGAACAACATTACGGACTGACAATCGATTTAGGATTGAGATATAGAATTTAGTTTAAAAAGTTTTATTCAATATTTAAATAGGAAACACAGTTGTCCACACATAAAACAAAATATTAATCACAAAAAAATAGGAGTAAAAATGAAAAAATCATTAATATTATTTTTAACGCTGGCTACAGCTATGTTGATTACCAATAGCCCGATATTTGCACAGGCCGATACGGTTATTGTGCCGGCCAGTATCAATGGCGATCCGTATGGTGCCTTAAATAATTTTATTATGGGTGATACGACCGCTACAGGAGAAAGGAATAATCCCGACAGAGTGTATAAGTTACAAAGAGATTCAATCTATTTTTTAAGTGGGCTCTTAAAAGCTCCTTTTAACTTATCAATAATTGCAGATCCACCCGATGAAAATCATAAACCGCCTATAATTACAAGCGGTATCGGTCCAAACGGTGAAACCGTCGGATCATTTTTCAAAGTGTATGGTAATGCATTATTCAAAAATCTTTACTTCCAACATACAACACCTACCGGAGGAATTTCGGTATGGGGAACTATCCAGCAAGTTAAAGACAGCGCCACTTACAGATATGAAGGATGTTATTTTGAAGGCGGTAACTGGTGGGCAACTATTACAACCTGGGCTCAATGGACAAAAGTATATATTACCGATTGTTATTTCAGAAATGTAGAAAACCCGGCTAATGTATGGAATGGTTTGGGCATTACTTTTAACAACAGTGATGTTGATACTCTTGAAGTTGTTAATAATACATTCTTTAATCATGGTAGTTTTGCAATACAAGGCGAACTAAATAATAGCCATTACGTGAGGTTTGAGCATAATACTTTTGTAAACTCTATCAAATGCCCAATTTGGTGGAAGTATTATTACAAAAACTTTAATGTTTCTAATAATCTTTTCTATAACGCATTAAGTTTAGGTTCGGGACCCGCTTTTAGAAGCGTTGCAGATCCGGATAGTTTGCCGGCGGGAATAATCCAGATTTATCATTTACCTTTGAAATTTACCGACACACTAGGACTTTCGGAAAGCGACAGGGTTGTTAAATTGTATAACAACGATTATTTCTACTCTCAAAAAATTATCGATTATTGGAATGCCATTGATACCATTGAAGGTACTCCTTGGATGAATAGCCGTGTACGGGCTATGTTCGATGATGATTCGACTTATCCTTATATGGACGAACAAAATACAATGAATTTGGATCCTGGTTTCGTACAAGTCGGCGAGGGTGAAGATTCATTGGTTGCTTGGATGTATAAATGGAGAGCCGGAGAAAGTACAACCCTCTGGGGTTGGGATCCCGATGGAGACAGATTTGCTGTTCAATGGCCGTTGCCGGAAGATCTTTCTTATACAAATCCAACTCTGTTGACCGCTGCGGATGGTTTCCCTGTTGGTGACCTAAACTGGTTCCCAGATAAAAAACAACAATGGTTAACCGATGTTAAGGAGGTTTCTAATAATATAATTCCGGATAACTTTGTATTAGAACAAAATTATCCTAATCCGTTTAATCCGTCTACCTATATTGTTTATTCGATTCCTGATGAAGCAAATGTTCAATTAACTGTCTATAATTCATTAGGCCAAAAAATAATTACACTGGTTAATAAAAAACAAATTTCCGGAACTTATCGGGTTCAATGGGATGGTAAGACCGGTTCAGGTTTAAATGTATCGTCCGGTATCTATTTTTACAAACTTAAAGCAGGTAATTTTACTCAAACACGTAAAATGATTTTACTGCGTTAAAGTTAAAATCATTTTCATAAATACCTCCTAGTAGTTAGTGATAGGGTATATTTCTTGAACAAAGAATTGTACCCTATTTATTTTAATATTTCAACGGAATATTTTGATGTTAAAATTTAATAATATTTATTATATAACTATTTTTATTGTTGTGTTTAGTTCCTTATATGGAAGTAACCTCAACTCCAGTAATATAGATTCTAAAGTTCGCGCTATTTTATCCCGTATGACTTTGGAAGAAAAAGTAGGTCAAATGACCCAAATAGCCCTTGCCGCTCTTTCCAAACAACCGCGAAAAGAATCGGAAAGATTAGTACTTGATACTCTAAAACTTAAAGAAGCGATTATTAAATATCATATCGGTTCAATTTTAAATTGCGGAGGAGCGGCTAATTCACTGGAAGATTGGCACGAAATAATAACCACTATTCAAGATATAGCAACAAAAGAAACAAGGTTAAGCATTCCCGTTATTTACGGAATTGATGCAATTCACGGCGCAAATTATACAATGGGCGCTACGCTTTTCCCTCA
>JALSTI010000142.1 GCA_026983795.1 Melioribacteraceae bacterium | reverse complement strand
ACCGGCATGACAAAAGAGAGTAGAATTTATAAGCCCAACTTTTTAAAAAAGTTGGGCTTATTTAAAAGCCTGGTTATATATGTAAAATCACATCTTTTTATAAGATGGGATTTTTAATAATTAAAACATAATCACTAATACCGTTCACGTTACGAAAAACCCAACTTTCTAAAAGTGTTTGATGTAACTAAAAGAGGTGAGTATTAAAAATTCAAAGAAAACCGCATTTATGCAGAAGAAAAACCCGGGACACAAATGCGGTTTGTTAGGGTGCAAAATTATTCTTTCGAAATTACAACATTTGGATAGTCTTTTTCAAGTATTATTTTAATTTTTTCTATCATTTCTTTTTCAGTACGGAACCTGATTATTACCTCGCGCCAGCCTTCATCAACGCCTACATGAGTTGTAAGAATGCTAATACACTTAAATTCAAATTCTCTTATTTTATCGCACACGTCTTTAATGGAGCCCGGTTTATCGGGAATGGTTACTGTAATTCTTACGCTCGGTATTCTGGCACCGGTAATATTAATTAATGCATTAAAAACGTCATGTTCCGTAATTATACCAACAAGCTTATTGTTTTCAATAACCGGTAAACCGCCTATCTTATTATCGAACATAAGCATAGCGGCCTTTTCAATTGAAGCTCCGGGATTAATAGTAATAATATTCCGCTTCATTATATCTTTTATCTTAATTTTGGATAAAAGATAATGTAATTCCCACATATCCAAGGAAGTCACTTTTGATGGTGCGGCTTCTTTCAGATCGCGGTCGGATACAATCCCAACCAGTTTATCGTCTTTTATGACGGGAAGTCTTCTTATCCTGTTACGTTTTAGTGTATTAATAGCTTCAGATAAAGTATCTGATTCGTCAATTGTGACAACTCTTTTACTCATCCATTTGCTAACAATCATATTATACCTCGTATTATTTAAATTCCTAAGAATGCAGTTTTAACATGTTCATTTTTAAGTAATTCTTGACCGGTACCTTCCAATACTATTCTTCCGTTTTCCAGTACGTAAGCTCTATCACAAAAAGTTAAAGTCGATTGAACGTTTTGTTCGACTAATAAAATTGTAATGCCCTGTTTGTTAATACTTTTAATAATACTGAAAATATCTTGCACAAGAACAGGAGCCAAACCCAGACTTGGTTCATCCAGCATTAACACTTTAGGATGAGACATAAGGCCCCGGGCAACGGCAACCATTTGTTGTTCGCCTCCACTAAGAGTTCCGGCTAATTGTTTCCTACGTTCTTTCAAACGCGGAAATAATGTATAACATTCCTCTATGGTTTCATTTCGTTTTTGTTTAGCTTCGCCGTATAACGATCCCATAATCAAATTTTCTTCCACGGTCATTTCATTAAATAAGCGTCTGCCTTCCGGTACGTGAACAATCCCTCTTTTAATAATTTCGCTGGGATGAACGTTTGCTATATTTTCACCTTCCAGTTCAATAGACCCTTTTGATATTTTTTGAAGTCCCGAAATAGTTTTTAATATTGAAGATTTACCGGCGCCGTTAGCTCCTACCAAAACGACTATTTCTCCTTTTTTTACTTCGAAGCTTACATCCCAGAGTACTTGTAAATCTCCGTAACTCATATCTATATTATTTACTTTAAGCATAATTTTGTCCCTCCATCTTATAATCGGAACCCAGGTAAGCTTCAATAACCGTAGGATGTTTAGCTACTTCGGCCGGGGGACCTTCGGTAATTGTTGCGCCAAAAGCAATTGCATGAATTCTGTCGCTTATATTCATGATAACTTTCATAATATGTTCTACAATAATTATAGTAATTCCAAGTTTATCACGGATTCCTTTAATTATATCAATTGCTTCGTCCAGTTCGGAAGGATTTAATCCGGCAGCGGTTTCGTCTAATAAAATTAACGAAGGTCTTGTAGCTAAGGCTCTGGCAATTTCCAAACGTTTTCTCCCGCCAATAGGCAGCCCGCCGGCTTTCATGTTACTTACGTTTGTCAAATTACAAAAGTCAATCATCTCGCTTGCAACTTTTCTTGCGCCGGCAAATGTGGATTCGCGTGCAAAAGCCGCAGCCATTACGTTTTCTTCAACCGAGAGTCTGCGCAGGGGTTTTACAACTTGAAATGTTCTTCCAATACCAAGCCGGGCAATTTCGAAAGTTTTTTTATTTGTTATATCTTGACCCTTAAAAATTATTTTACCATCCGTTGCCGTGTAATAATGATTTATCAAATTAAAAATTGTTGTTTTCCCGCTTCCGTTAGGTCCGATTAAACCGAATATTTCACCTTCGTTAACATCAAAAGAGACGTGGTCAACAGCCATAAGACCGCCAAAGTTTTTGGTAAGTTTATCAAGACTAAGAATGCTCATTTACTTGTCTCCACTTTGCGTGAAAATTTTAATTTCTTTTTAATTAAATCCCAATCGCCAAGTATACCGCCGGCCATATAAAGAATAACAAAAATCACAAGCAATCCGAATACAAAAGCATGCATACCCGAAACCCATGAAGGCGCCAGTCCGAAAATTGAAGATCTGAATAATTCTTGTACCAAAACCATCACCACAGCGCCAACTGCAGGTCCCCAAATTGTTCCCACACCGCCGATTATTCCCACTAAAATTGTGATTATAGAAATATTGTGTAGAGCGAAAACAACTTCGGGATCGATAAAACCCATATATATCATATAAAACGCACCTGCCATGCCGGCCCAAAAAGTGGATATAACGGTAGATATATTTTTGTATTTTTTTGTATTTATTCCTAAAGCCTGCGCGGCGTCTTCGTCTTCTCTTATGGAAAGAAAATAATAACCGGCTTTTGTACGCATTACAAATTTTACCGAAAAGATTGCGCCTAATGCCAATATTAAAGCAATAAAATAATAAGGATATTTGGAAACCCAGGTGGTCATATATAAAATGCCGTTATGACCGTTTGTAAGCCATTCTTCCTCACCGAAGATTAGCCGTAAAATTTCCGCCGAAGCTAATGTTCCCAATGCAAAATATGGTCCGCGCAACCGGAATACTACTATGCCCAGTAAGTATCCTAAAATTACTGCAACTATTCCACCTGTTAAAAGTCCCCACCAAGGAGAAATATGAAAATGATAATAAGGCAGAGCGGCTGCATATGCTCCTATACCAAAATAAGCAGCGTGACCGAATGAAACCAATCCCGTATAACCGGCAAGCAAATTCCATGAAGTCCCTAATATTACCCACATCAATACAAAAATAAGCAGCCCTTGAAAATAAGGGGAAGAATCGAATATGAATGGCAGTATAATTGCAAAAGCGATAATACCCAATTCAACTTTTGTTACGAACGGTGATTTTTTATTTTTATCTTCCATAAATTAAACCTAAATTTTAAATATTTGTTTTAATCCGCCGGGCAGAAATACCAATACCAGCAAGAAGATTACCAAACCGACGGCGTCTCTGTATCCCATAGAAATATAAGTAGCGCCGAATGTTTCCGCTATTCCCAATACTATACCGCCGGCTATTGCGCCTATAGGCGAACCCAATCCACCGAGGATTGTAATTACAAATGCTTTTACGGTGAAAATAGGTCCGACATCCGGGAATAAATAATAAATTGGAAGTAATAAAATTCCGGCTGCTCCTACCAAGCCGCTGCCAATTCCGTAAGTTAAAATTGTAATCCTTTTTGAGCTGATTCCCATTAATGTTGCCGCGTCGCGGTCTTGAGCGGTGGCTCTTATTGATCTGCCCAGATCGGTTTTTATAAGGAGCCAAAATAATCCCAGCGTAAGTAAAATGGCAATAACAAATGCTATAACCAAAGGCCAGCTTAGGGAAATGTTTCCTAACATTATGGTTTTATCGGAATAACTTGTTTTAACGGATCTGTAATCGCTTGAAAATATGAAACGTGCCAGTTCAACCAAAACCATTCCGATTCCCACCGTCATAAGCACTTGATTTTCGGGAAGTATCGAATCTTTTTCTATTAAAGGATAGAGTAAATATTTACTAAGAAAAATACCAAGTAAAAATACCAAAGGTACGGCGAGAAAAAGTGAAAGATAAGGATCGAGACCGAATGCCATCCAAAAGAGCCAAGCCAAATACATTCCAACCATCATAATTTGTCCGTGTGCCAAGTTGATTATTCCCAACACGCCCATTATTAAGGTCATTCCAATTCCGATAATTGCGTATAAGCCTCCTATAAGCAAACCACCGATAAGTGTTTGCAAAAAAAGTTCCATTTAAAACTCCGTTTATGAAAATGTCAAATAGAATTACGTTAAAAACATTTGGGGAATAGGAATAGCCGGGTATCCGTAAAATTAATATTACCCGGCGTCAGAAAAATTATTCAGCCCAAACCTTTTTCCAATCAATAGGATATTCAAATTTTGCATTCGCCAAATTTTTCGGCCAGACTAATTTTAACTCACCGTTAATCCATTGAACTACGTAAGTTTTCATTTTGTTTTGATGAATTTTCTTTCCGTAAGAAACAAATTTAACGGGACCGAAAACGGTCATCATATCGGTATTGTCTAATGCTTTTTTAATTGTTTCTTTAGAATAATCACCTTTACAACGGGTAAGAACATCGGCTACAACGTAAGCTGCCGAGTAAGCCTCTGCACCGTGATAATCCGGTCCGTCGCCCCCGTATTTTTTCACATAATTATCGTAGTATTCTTTCGCTCCTTTTATCGGTAATGTTTGATGCCATAAAGTAGCCGAAACAACATGGTCGGAAGCTTTACCGGCGTTTTCTTTAAATGCAGGCATGGTAAAACCGGCACCGGCGCCGACGTATAATTTAGGAGTTGTAAAATTAATTTCTCTGGCTTGTTTCATTAATAAAGCTGCGTCCATTACATAAGAAATCATATAAACCATATCCGGATTGGCTTTTTTTGCATTAAGCAAGAGAGGTTTAAAATCGACGGTACCCGCGGAATATTGTTGTTGACCTAAAACTTCAATACCTAATTTTTTAGCAGTTTTAGCAAATGATTTTGCTCCCTTTGTTCCGAAAGCCGTATTTTCATGAATGATATAAACCGATTTTGGTTTTACAACTTCGGATAATAAACTTTCGAGTCCCGATGCGTATTCCGATACAGGAGGATTCATTCTGTAAATATAGAATTTATCACCGTCGTTTACAGTTAAATTAAAATCTTCAGGCTGCGTAATTTTATCGACTGAACCGGTGTTAACCAAAAAAGGAGTACGGTATTGTTGAGCGACGGCAGCGGCTGCAAAAGTTACCGAAGAACTGTAACCGCCCGCAATCATTGGCACTTTGTCAACATTAATAAGTTTTTCTGCGGCCGATCTTCCTACGTCGGGTTTACCGGTATCGTCTTCATAAACAAATTCTAATTTTCTGCCGTTAATTCCGCCTTTTGCATTAATTTCTTCTTTTGCTAATTCGTATGAATTTTTTTCCATAGTTCCAAAATTCGCTTGATGACCGGTCAATGGTAAAAGTACGCCTATTTTGATAGGACCGGTTTCTTTTTTACCGCAACTGTTCAAACTAAACATTAATCCTACGGCAATAAGACCAATTAAGATTTTAGTGAACTTCATTCTACCTCCTTTGTTTATTAATTATATAGTGGAAAGAATCTATTTGCTTAGAATTCAATTTAATTTTAACTGCTCTGCTTCCACTTAAAATTGTAGTCCTCATGGCGGAAAAATATTATGATTGAAGTATATTGATAAATTGCATTTCAAAACGAATGCCACATTTTTGAATGGTGTTCAAAATTTGAAAATATTCGAAAAGGGTCATTTTTTTAAAGATTTGGAAAAGAAGATTAGAAATGATAATATGAAAATAAAATTTAAACGGTGAATTTTCGCCGATGATGGCTATTTATCGCCGTTAACAATATTATGCCTGACCAATTTATCGCGCAAGGTTTCGCGTGGAATTTTTAGTAATCTTGCCGTTTTACTGGTATTTTTTCCGCTTATTTTGAACGCTTTATCCAAAATGTCTTTTTCAATCGAATTCATCATTTCGTGAAAAGAAAGTGTTCCCAGCTCTAAATTTGCCGTAGTATTTTTTTCGGTTAAAGCATGAAAATTTGTTTCTAAAAATTCTTTTGGTAAATCGGATAATTTTATTTCCGTATCTTTTTTTAGAATTATTATACGCTCAAGCAAATTTTTCAATTCGCGTACATTCCCGGGCCATTCGTAGGATTGAAATAATGATTTTACTTCACCGGAAATTTTATCGATTTTTTTATCGAATTTATTATTAAAGTAATCTATAAAAAATTCTGCCAAAATAAATATATCATTTTCTCTTTCCCTCAGCGGGGGAACATCAATTCTAAGAACATTTAATCTATAATATAAATCTTTTCTAAACTCGTTTTTTCCGATGGCTTTTTGCAGATGTTTATTAGTAGCCGCAATAATTCTGATGTCAACTTCATGATCTTCGGTGGAACCTAATCTTCTGAACCGCTTATTTTCCAAGAGTCGTAATAACTTAGCTTGAAGTCCCATGCTCATTTCGCCAATTTCGTCTAAAAACAAAGTACCGCCGTCGGCTTTTTCCAACAGACCCATTTTAGATTTTCGCGCATCGGTAAAAGCTCCTTTTTCGTATCCGAAAAGTTCACTTTCCAATAAGGTTTCCGGTATTGACGCGCAATTAATTTCCACAAATTCTTTATCGCGCCTTGGACTAAGATAGTGAAGGGAAGAAGCTACTAACTCTTTACCCGATCCGCTTTCACCGGTAATCAATACGGTTTCCGAATCGTATTTGGCAAATTCTTCTATTTGATTTTTTATGTGTTTAATTGGAGAGCTGACTCCTAAAATGTTATCTAAAATTTTAGGTTTTATGCTTTCCTCTTTTAATTTACGGACAGTTTTTTTAAGCGTTTGTGTTTCTAATGCTAGTTTGGTAATTAACTTAATTGCATCGGCTTTGAACGGTTTTTTGATGTAATCGTAAGCTCCTAATTTTATGGCATGAACCGCAGATTCTACGGAAGCAAATCCTGTAATCATTATAACCAATAATTCCGGTTGGAGTTCTTTTATTTCTTTAAGGACTTCAATTCCGTTTTTATCCGGCAGATTTATATCCAAAAGAGCTAAATCCACTTTTTCATTTTTTATTAATTCTATTGTTTCTTTTCCGCTGCTTTCCAAAATAACCCTGTAACCCTCGTCGGAAAAAATTTTTTCCAGATTCAGTCTTATAAATTCCTCATCATCTACAACTAAAATGGTTTTTTGTTCATGCATTCTTAATAGCTCCCGTTTGGTTTAATTGCGTAATATCTCCGGTAGATTTTTTAATAGGTAAGGTAATAATAAATTTTGCCCCTCCTTTATCCGAATTTGTTGCCTTTATTGTTCCTTTATGTTCTGAAATTATTGTCTGAGTAATGGATAGACCGAGTCCGGTTCCTCCTTTTTTTGTTGTATAGAAAGGTTCAAAAATATTTTCAAATTCTGTTTCTTTGAAACCCGGACCATTATCTTCAATCGTTAAAACCAAATTTTTAACATCATCGCCGGAAAACGCTTTTGACAAATTATCTATTCCGGATGAAATGTATAATACTCCGTTTTGGTTCATAGCTTGAATGGAATTTATGAAAATATTTAATAGGGCTTGAGTAATTTTTCCGGAATCGAAATAAAAATTTTCAACTTCGCACAAATCAACTTTAACTTCAATATCGGAAGCCGAAAATTGTGAAGTTAGTATTTCCAAAGTATGATGAATTGTTAGATTGAAATTATTTAATTTGAAATTACCTTTGGAAGGATTTGCATAATCTAAAAGTTCGTTCACCAAATTTTCCAATCGTTCAACTTCCGAAAGGGCTAATTCTATTACTCTTGCCGTGGATTTGTCTGCGGCTATCCGGTCGTGCAAATCATCCATAAAAAGACTAATTCCTGTAAGCGGATTTCTTATTTCGTGCGCAATTCCCGCTGCAAACCTACCAAGAAAAGCCAGCCTTTCAATTCTGGAAAGTTGATCTTCAATTTTCTTTTTATCGGTTATATCGGCAATTATAATAATAAGTCCGATGTCTATTTCTTCATACCGGTGCAATTTGGAAATGCTTAATTCGAGAAATTTATTTTCGTTATTAATTTTCTGTTGAACGAGAACGCCTGACTGGTCTTTTTTTGTATCCGTTAAAAAAGGATTTATCTCTTTAAGTAAAGCCGGATAGTCTTGTAAAACTTCAATTACGTTTTTGTTTAATGATTCTTTGGCGGAAAGATTTAGAATATTTTCAGCGGAATTATTTAAACTTGTAATTTTTAATTTACGGTCTATCGTCATAACGCCGCTCGGCATAAATTTCAATACATCCTCAACAAAATTTCTTTGTTTAATTATTTGTTGGTATAATTGAGTATTTTCTATTACCCGCGAAGCTTGATTTGCTAATATTTGCAGGGAGTTTATATCCAAATCGGTAATTTTATTTTGGGTTCTTAGTTTATCCGCTCCTAAAATTCCCAATATTTTTTCTTTTGCTTTTATGGGCACAAATACAAATGATTTACTCTTTGAAAATTTTCTGATTTTTTTATCCAAATCGGTAGCATCTTTGTAGGAATCAAAATCATCGACGAATATAATTTTCCCGGATTTAACAACGCGCGTTTCTATGCAATCGTAATGCTCAAGGTCGTAAACGCTTTTTTTTGCAAGGTTTTCTTCTTCGCCCGTAAAACCGAACATCTCGCGGTATTCTAAAAATTTTCCTTTTTCGTCTGTCAAATAAAGAATTGCCCTGTCAAACCCAATGCTTTCCACGCAGTTTTTTAAAATATCTTTTAACACTGAATTCATTTCGAAAGTAGAACCCAGAATATTGCTAATGCGTTGTATGCTTTTGAATATCTTTAACTGGTATTCCAAATCCTTTGCATAATTTTCTATTTTTGTTTTGGATTCTTCAAGGTTTTGCAAGGAGTTTAATAAGTCGGTTTTACTTTTTTGCAGTTCATAAGCCATAAAATTAAACGAGCTGGCTAAAGTACCGATTTCGTCGTTGCGTTCGAGATAAATTCTTTCTTCCAAATTACCTTCGGCCAAACTTTGAGAACTGTTTGTTAATTGGATAATAGGTTTGGTATAATTCCTCGATACGAAAAACGACAAGACGGCTGCGGCAATTGAGGTAAAAAGGATAAACCACAAAATATTTTTCTTAAAAAGCTCAATAATATTTTCCATTTCCGCGGTAATGGGTTTTGCCAGTCCTTGAAAATGTTCCAATTGCGTTCCAATTGTTATTCCGCCGAAAACTCCGTATAATTTATAATCTCCCGTAGAATATAGAATTGGAGCGTAAGCCATAATTTTATTTACGCCGCCAATATTTTTTGTTATTACCGTACCGGAATGTTTTAAACGTATTTCATCGGCAACGTAAGGGTAATTGGGATGAATAAAATCGGCGTCATCAAGATTAAAAGGAATTCTACCTATTTTAATATCCGGTTTTGGCGTTGTTTCTTTGTACGAGGGGACAAGCTTTCCGTTTTTATCCACACCTCTAATATCCCAATATTTCGGATGGGTAATTATCCAACCTTCGTCATCAAACATGAAAGCGTAATCGCCTGAGTTATAAACCGGAAATACTATTTGCTTTTTACTGATGGGTAAAAGATGCTGGGTAAATTCCATTAAATGACGATGGTCAAGCGCAATCATTACAACGCCTGTTAATGTGCCGTGTTTATAAACGGGTTTGGCAAATCTTATAACTCCGTCATACGTTTTCCCGGTTACCGCTTTTTCAATATCGGTTTCACCGTTTAGTTGTTCTTGTTTTGTAACATAAAATCCGTTTAAGTGCGAAACGTAAATTCCTCCGGGCTTTAATTTTTTCGCTTCAATAAAATATTTTTCGCATTTGTAAGTTGTATTTTTAATATTGGACACATTTTTCAATTTCAATTGCGGAACAGGTTTCCCGTCTTTGATTTTTACTGTTTCCATTCCGTTAGGCAGCATAAAAGCTACTTCCTTATACAAAGGAATTAGCAAGTGTTTATCGGAAATATGATTGGGAGTTCCGGTTCTGATCCAAATTTCAGATAAATGTTCGTTTGAAAACTGCAAGAAATTTTTGTCGGTGGGCGCTAAATTTTCCAACGATATTAAATCGTATTCTCTTTGTTTTAAAAATTTTGAAACGGAACGCGCCGTGTAAACAGCTTGCAATTCAAGTTCCGCCAAAGTTTTATTGTCAAGCGTTTGTTTTACGTGCCGGGTAATATCTTTGTCTAAATCTGTCAGCGTATATAATGAATAGAGTCCGAGGAAAAAAACCGGAATAATTGATATAAGTAAAAATGTAATTAAGAAACGCCTGAAAATTCCGAACTTTGAGGAAGGCAAATACTTACTGTATTTATGTTTTTGGGCAGTCCTATTTTCTTTTGGAACTTTGACTTTCATAATTTAACACCATTCACACAACATGGTATTGCCGCAAAATTAACGGAAATAACTAATTAAAAAAATAGCGATAATTATTCTCAATTTCTCAAAATTTTAAGAGGCGGAAGTTAAACCGTATTGCAATTTATTCTACGCACAAAAACTAAAGATGTAAAAATCAGTAAGCCGAGTACGATAAATAAAGCATTATAATTTAATACGTTTATTAAAGGTCCTATTAATAAAGGGAAAAAAGCGACTGTTAAACTCAAAGCTCCGTAAATTCCTGTATATAAAGCTCTGTTTGTTTCCGTTGAAATTTCCAGCAACATACCGCCGAATGAAATTTTGTGAGCGCTGATAGCGCTTCCGGTAAAGAAAAATAAAATTGAATAAAATTCAATTGGGAAATAATTGGAAAAAATTATTGCGATGAGCGGAAGCAAGCCTTCAATTATGATTGTTGCTTTTAACATTCCTTTAAAAGAATATTTCTTCACAATAAAATTCCACACAAAATTGGAAAGAATCATCCCTAAAATTTGAAATAATAAAAAATTCCCTATTAATTGTTCGTTCAGGTGATATCTTTCCTTTGCCAAAGCAATATAAAACGGCATTACGGTAAAAGAAAATCCCACTAAATTGGAAATTATTATAAAATATTTGAGATTCTTATCCCGTCTGAAAACCTTTGGTATAGATTTAACAAGTTGAATAAATGTAAAGTGTTCATCTACAATTTTTGTGGGAGTTTCCTTAATTGCAATAAATCCTAATGCGGCAACAAATAAAAGCACTGCGGCAAGGCTAAAAGCCAATTCATAATTTTTAGGGTAATTAAACGAGTGTAGAATTTGTCTGACGGCTAATGCAGATATTAAAATACCCAGACTGCTGAAAAATTGTCTTACAACAAAAAATTTCTTTCTTGTATCGCCCTTTATACTTTTACCAAGCACATCGGTATAAGAAACACCGGCGAATGCTCCCGAAACAGTAAATAAAATCATCCAGAAATAGACGAGTAAAATTATTGTCCAGGAAGTTACTTCATTTGCGAGCGATAAAGTCCATACCACACCTCCGAAAGCAAATACTCTTAAGTAAATACCTATAAGCAGAAAGAATTTTTTCAATCTTTTCCTTGATAAAAAAGCGGCAAACAGAAGCTGCGCAAAAATGGGAACACCAATTAAAATGCTTGTTAATATACCCAGCTCCATTTTGGTTCCGCCAACCAATAAAATTAAACCCGGCAATACGGTGTTTCTATCGGCAAACGTTTGAGCTAAAGCTAGCCAAAACGAGTGCCAGGTAAAAGCCCAAAAATTTCTGTTAAACTTTATTTGATTAGACGGTTTATTCAAAATACCGGCAATTTTTTAGGATTTATAAATACGTTTTAAAGAATATAATGTTTTTTCATTTATATTAATAAATAGAATGGCAAAGAAACAAAAAAATAACATAAGTTGCTTGATAATGAAATTTTAATCAAGTAGTTTTCACAATTCCAAATTTGTTAAATACTAATATTTTAAGGGAGTTTCCAATGCAGCAAAGATTGGTTGAATGTGTTCCCAATTTTTCCGAAGGTAGAAATTCGGCAATAATTAAAGAAATTACAGATACAATTGAAAAAGTGGAAAATGTAAAATTATTGGATGTGGATCCCGGCGCGGATATGAACAGAACCGTTGTTACCTTTATTGGTTCCCCCGAAGGAGTAAAAGAAGCCGCATTTAACGCAATTAAAAAAGCAGCCGAGTTGATAGATATGTCTAAGCATCACGGGTCACATCCCAGAATGGGAGCAACGGATGTTTGTCCCTTTGTTCCGGTTAGCGGAATTACTACGGAAGAATGTATAGAACTTTCCAAGGAAGTAGCCGAAAGAGTAGGGAATGAATTGAAAATTCCAGTTTATCTTTATGAAAAATCGGCTCAGAAACCTGACAGGGTTAATTTGGCAATTATCAGACAAGGCGAATATGAAGGCTTGGAAGAAAAACTTAAAGACCCGCATTGGAAACCGGATTATGGTCCGGCACAGTTTAATCCTAAAGCGGGAGCAACCGTTATCGGTGTTCGCGAATTCCTAATAGCTTATAATATTAGTTTAAATACCAGGGAAAAATTACATGCCACCGACATTGCATTCGAATTAAGGGAAAAAGGAAGATCGGCTAGGCGACCTGTATCCAAACCTTTCTATTATAAAAGTAAAAACATATTGAAGTACAAAGAAGGTGAATATCCTTGCGGTGAGTGTGATTTTGTTGGAAAAACAATTACAGAGACAGTTGAACATTGCAAAAATGAACACAATTACGATTTGAATGAACTTTTAGTATTGAACGGAATAAATCCCGGTAAACCCGAAGGAAAATCTGTGAAGAAACGGGGTAAGTTTAAGTATTGCAAGGCGATAGGCTGGTTAGTTAAAGAATATGACAGGGCTCAAATTTCTATAAATCTTACGAATTATAAAGTAACTTCCATGCATCATGTATTGGAAGAAACAAGAAAATTGGCTGCAGAAAGGGGACTTGTTGTAACCGGCAGCGAAATTGTGGGTATGGTTCCGTATCCGGCTTTGTTAGAGACGGGAAAGTTTTATCTTAAAATGCAAAATAGATCGGAAGGCATTCCGGTAAAAGATATTTTAGAAACCGCCGTTCAATCATTAGGATTAAGAGACGTATCGGATTTTGATATTAACGAGCGCGTACTGGGTTTGCCTAAATCAAATCAAAACGATTTGGTTGAGATGAAGTTGAATGATTTTGTTGATGAGGTTTCACGCGAGTCTCCTGCTCCGGGCGGGGGATCAATTGCAGCGCTTGCGGGAGCATTGGGAGCATCCTTGTCGTCTATGGTTAGTAATTTAACAGCGTTTAAACGGGGAACGGAAGAAATTGATGATATATTAAATAAAGCGGCGGTTGAAGCTCAGGAAATTAAAAATAATTTGGTTAACGCAATTGATGCCGATACAAATGCATTTAACGAATTTATGGACGCTAAACGTTTACCTTCCAAAACTCCCGAGGAAAAACGGAAACGTTCCGACGCTATGCAAGAAGGTCTTAAAAAAGCAGTTAGAGTTCCTTTCAATACGGCTGAATTAAGTG
>JALSTI010000141.1 GCA_026983795.1 Melioribacteraceae bacterium | reverse complement strand
ACCGATTCTGTCTTCCAAATGCAATGCTTTTGCTCCTTCTATTGTGGCAAGTCTAAAAACCGTTTTAGCATTCATCACGGTGGAACCGTATACCGGCTTTTGAATAAGCGCTGCAAGTCTCATTTCGTTAAAAATGCTCAGACTGTTATTACACGGCGGACCGTCGGCGCCTAATGAAATTGCTACTCCCTTTTTCATATATTCCGGTATATCGGCTATTCCCGAACCTAATTTCAAATTAGCCGAAGGACAATGCACAATTCTTGTCTCTGTTTGTTTTAATATATCCCTTTCTTCATCCGAGACATGTATTCCATGTGCTAAAATTGTATTTTTACCAAGAACGTTAAGCGAATTAAAATATTCCACATTTTCCATCCCATACATTTTCCTAACCGTCTCTATTTCATTTTTATTTTCCGAAGTATGCGAATGAAACATTGAACCATCGAAATCATTTGTCATTTCAAAAGTTTCTATTAATAATTCCGGGCTGCAGGAAAGTACAAACCGCGGTGCAAACCCGTATTTAATTTTTCCGTTATTGCTATTATGAAACGTTTTGGCAAGCCTATAAGAACTTTCCAAGCTGTCATTTGTGTTTTCCTTAAATTCAGGGAAAAGATCATTTTGGTCCACCATGCATTTTCCCGCGAAAGCTCTCATTTCAGAATCAATTAAACTTTCAAAAATAACTTCTTCAAAATTAATAGTTCCCATATCTAAAATAGTTGTTGTTCCGCCGGTTTGTAATTCGTGAATACCTAACTTAGCCGAAGCGGAAAGCGAAAATTTATTATGAGCATTTTCCATGGGAAAGATTTTTTTTTGCAACCAATCCAACAATTCCAGATCATCTGCAAGTCCTCTAAACAATGTTTGACACAGATGAACATGTGTTTGTATAAATCCGGGAACTAAAGTTAAATTGCTGAAGTTGTAAAATTTGCCGTCGTAATTTTTAACTGTTTCTTCTGAGTAATCAAATATATTGTTAATCTTGCCGTTAACCACTTCAATCAATTTATTACGATAAATATTGTTGTTTATATCGGCAGTTATTATATGTTTAGGATAAATTAAATATTTTTCAGTCATCATTTTCCCTCTCAAAGCATTCATCCATTTTTTCAATTGCAAACCTTAAATGCGGTATAACAATAGAACCGCCCACAATTAATGCAATATTAAAAGCCTCATAAAATTCAGCTTGAGTAGTGCCGGCTTGCACTGATTTATCAATATGGTAAAGTATGCAATCATTGCAGCGCAAAACCATAGAAGCAACCAAGCCCATCAATTCTTTAACTTTTGAGCTTAAAGCTCCGTCAATATAAGCTTTATTATCAAGCGCAAAGAATTTTTTAAAATCTCTGAATCCCGAATTTAAAATTCTGTCGTTCATTCTTTCACGGTACTCTTTAAATTCATTTAAGCTTTCACCCATTTTATTTCCTTTTATTTCTTGATAATTCTTTAACCAAATATTTTCCCGTTAAACTTTTTTTACATCCGGCAACTTGTTCCGGAGTTCCCTGTGCAATAATTTTTCCGCCATGTTCACCGCCGCCGGGACCCAAATCTATAACATTATCAGCCACTTTTATAACATCCAGGTTATGTTCAATAATTATAACGGTATTTCCCTTATCAACCAACTGTTGTAAAACATCCAATAAAATTTTCACATCCTCAAAATGCAGACCGGTAGTCGGTTCGTCAAGTACATACAAAGTTTTACCAGTTCCGACTTTGCTAAGCTCCGTTGCAAGTTTTACTCTTTGAGCTTCGCCGCCGGAGAGTGTGGTTGCTTGTTGACCCAGTTTAATATAACCTAATCCAACTTTATAAATCGCCTCCAATTTCCTTTTAATTCTGGGCATTTCGTCGAAAAAAGCAAGAGCTTCTTCAACTGTCATTTCCAACACATCCGAGATTGATTTTGTTTTATATAATATTTCCAAAGTTTCAAGGTTATAACGTTTACCATGACAGACTTCGCACTTAACGTAAACATCGGGTAAAAAGTTCATTTCAATTTTTTTTAATCCGGCGCCTTGGCATTCTTCACATCTTCCACCTTTAACATTAAAGCTAAACCTGCCCGGTTTGTATCCTCTTATTTTGGCTTCGGGTAATTGCGAATATAAATCTCTGATGAAAGTAAAAAGTCCGGTATAAGTTGCAGGATTAGAGCGCGGAGTTCTACCGATAGGCGACTGATCAATTTCAATTATTTTATCAATATTTTCGATTCCTTTTATTTCATCGAACGGAAGAGGCACAACTTTGGAGGAGTAAAATTTCTTTTTCAATATTCTTACGAGAGTTTCGTTTATTAAACTGGATTTACCGGATCCGCTTACGCCCGTTACAACGTTAAACACACCCAAAGGAATTTTCAGATTTACATTCTTCAAATTATTCCCGCGCGCTCCTGTTATCTCAACAAACTTACCGTTACCGGTGCGGCGCAAGCGGGGAACTTCAATTTCTTTTTGATTTCTTAAATACTTCAATGTTAAAGATTTAGAATTGTTAGGTTTTTTAAGAATCTCGCCGGTTTTTCCTTTGATGCAAATTTTCCCTCCGTGCTCGCCGGCACGCGGACCTAAATCAACTATAAAGTCGGAACTTTCTATTGTTTCGCGATCATGTTCAACAACAATTATTGTGTTTCCCAAATCTCTAAGATTTTTAAGGGAATTTATTAACTTAATGTTATCTTGCTGATGAAGACCTATACTCGGTTCGTCTAAAACATATAATACGCCGGCTAATTGTGAACCGATTTGAGTGGCAAGCCGTATTCTTTGAGACTCTCCCCCGGAAAGCGTGCGGGATGAACGGTTAAGCGACAAGTAGCTGAGTCCTACATTTAGTAAAAATTCCAACCTCGAATTTATTTCTTTTAAAATTTGTCTGGATATAATTTCCTCTCTGCCGGAAAAATTCAAATTCACAAAAAAATCTTTTGCCCTTTCAATAGACATAGCCGTAACTTCGCTAATATTTTTACCGTTGATTGTTACGGCAAGGGATTCCTTCCGTAATCTTCCGCCGCCGCAAGTGGAGCAGGTAGTTGTATTCATAAAAGACTCAGCCCACTCCCTTATTTTATTGGAGTTTGTATTGTTGTAATAATTTTCGATATAGTTGAACACGCCGTTAAAACGGTGCATATATTTCATCGATCTACCGCCGCTAAATTTATACGTAAAGGGAATTTTTTCCTTGCTTCCGTGCAATATAATTTGAAGCTGTTCGTCGGTTAGGTCTTTTAATTTTGTATCGAAGTTAAAACCGAACTTATTTGCAACGGCTTCCAACTGGTTGAAAAACCAAATATTCCTTGGTTTACCGAGCGGCGCCAACCCTTCTTCATTTATAGATTTACTCCAATCGGGAATAATTAAATTTACATCAAGTTCTTTTTTAACTCCCAAACCTTCACAATCTTTACACATTCCGTAAGGGGAATTAAAAGAGAACGAATTCGGAGCTAATTCCTGATAACTTATTCCGCAATCGAGACAAACAAAATTTCTGCTAAAAAGGAAGTCTTCTTTGGAATCGTTAACTATTAAATTTCCCTTTCCGTAGTTCAAGGCAATTTCAATCGATTCGCTTAATCTGGTTCTTGATTTGTTTGAGACAGTTAATTTATCTACAAGAATTTCAATATCGTGAATTTTGTATCTATCGACCTTAAAACCTTTTTCCAATTCATAAACTTTTCCGTCCACTCTAACTCTAACAAAGCCGTCTTTCATTATATCATCAAATAATTCCCTGTAATGCCCTTTTCTTCCTTTTACTACAGAAGCAAAAATAAAAATTTTCTTTCCGGTAAATTTTTCCAGTATTGTATCAATTATTTGATCTGTTGATTGTTTTTTTACAGGTTTGCCACAATTATAACAATGCGGTTTTCCGACGCGCGCATACAACAAGCGCAAATAATCATATATTTCCGTTACTGTTCCTACTGTTGATCTGGGGTTTCCCGACGAAGTTTTTTGTTCAATGGAAATTGCGGGACTCAAACCCTCAATGGAATCGACGTCCGGTTTTTCCAGCATATCCAAAAATTGGCGGGCGTAAGATGAAAGCGATTCAATGTATCTTCTTTGTCCTTCGGCATAAATAGTATCAAATGCAAGCGAAGATTTCCCCGAGCCTGAGAGTCCGGTAATTACAGTAAGGGAATCCCGCGGAATATCCAAACTGATATTTTTAAGGTTATGTTCCCTCGCTCTTCTTATTTCAATTTTATCGCTGAATTTCATACATAATTTCGATTAGTTAAAACTATTATATTACTTAATGTGATTTAGAAAGTCAATTTTCATTCAAAATAATTATTTTGCACTTGCTAAATTTGAGATTTATATGAGTAACACTATAAAAACAATCGAAAAATTTTCAGAATTCAAACTGAAAGAAAAAGGGTCTGTTTTCATTGCCCAAGTTTATCACGTTGAAGACGAAGAAGAAGTTCAAAGGGAGTTGGAAAAAGTAAGAAAAAAATATTACGACGCTACACATCATTGCTATGCATTTCAATTACTTAACGGAACGGAGAAATATTCGGATGACGGTGAACCGGCCGGAACAGCGGGAATTAGAATTTTATCAGCTATAAAACATTTTGAAGCCGTAAATATTCTTTTAATTGTTATAAGATATTTCGGCGGCACAAAATTAGGCGTTGGTCCGCTTGGCAAGGCATATTACAACTCGGCATTCGAACTGTTGCAAAACTCGCAAATTGTGGAAAAGAAGAATTACGTAAAGTTAAAAATATTTTTTGAGTATGAATTAACCAATAAAGTTCATTTTGCTCTTTCCAAATTTAAGGCTAAAAAAATAAAGAATAAATACGAAAAGACACCGGTTATCGTTTGTTATATTGAAGCAGATAAGACGGAAAGTTTTATAAAACATTTAATAGAAACAACCGGTAATAAAGTGGAAGTGCAAACAAGCGAACAAACTTTTCTTTTATAATTTTTAAACTACCGCACTTTCCATAATTTCAATAAATCCCTTTGTGGAATTTATCTTGCAGTTCAAACCGAACGGTATTGTTATTGTTTGTTTTATATGACCGTGAGAAATATTGTAAAGAATCGGAATTTTCATGCTTTGGAAATAATCGGCAATTACTTCATTCAACGTTAACGTATTTTTAGCCTTATCATTTTCATAACAATCAACAAATCTGCCTAATAATATTCCATTAACATTTTTAAAGACTTTACTTAACCTAAGTTGATTAAACATTCTGTCAATTTTATATGGTTCTTCGCCTATTTCTTCAAGTAAAAGAATATTTCCTTTGGTATCAGGGAAAAATTCCGTTCCCAACAGAGATGCGAAAAGAGCTAAATTTCCGCCGATAAGCTTACCTTCGGCTCTGCCCTTGTTCAACATAAAAAACTTCTCATTATTTGGATTGGAAAGCCTGCCTATTTTTTTTGTAGAAGTAACAATTCTCCAAAAATATTCTTCGGTAAAGCTGTCAATTTCTCCCGCAAAATCAACAGCCAACATTGGTCCGGCAAAAGTAACTAATCCGGCTTTTTTCAAAAATGCCATTTGTAATGCGGTCAAATCGCTGTAACCAACAAAAATTTTAGGGTTTTTTCTTATTAACGAATAATCGATTTTATCTAATAATCTGCCCGAACCGTAACCGCCCCGGACCGAAATAATTGCCTTTACATTTTTATTAGCAAACATTTCATGTAAATCATTTAACCGCTCAGAATCCGTGCCGGCAAGATAACCTCTTGTATTACCGACATTTTCTCCTACCAATACTTTATAACCCAAACTCTCTAAATATTTTACTCCGTCTTCAATTTTCGTTAAATTTACCGGAGATGAAGCGGGCGATATAATTCCAATTGTATCTCCTGGTAAAAGCTTTTTCGGTTTAATTATTCTCATCAATTCTCCGTTAAATTCAATTGAAATTTAATATAACAAAACAAACAATCCGATGCAAAAAATTATTAAGGGAGAGATTACCTATGCTAAAGTAACTTATTATTTTCACAATAGTTATAGAACTTTACTTAAAGTATTTTATTAAATTATGGTTGTATTTATTTCAATCTAACCAAAATTACATTGCAATGATTGAAACGATGATCAGAAAGGTTTTTTGAACGACTTAATTACTTTATAAATAAAGAGTTATAATATTTTCTTAAAGTAAGATAAAAAATAATCCTCACTATTTATTGTAAAACAGTTATTAATCAAGAATCAATTCAGGTCTTCCCCATTTTAACAGGGAACTTTTAATAAAATCCAGAACATGCCGGTGAGCATCGTTACCTTTTTTTGTAACTTCAACCGGTTCTCCGAAATGAATAAATACTTTTTTTGAGGGATCGATTTTGCCGAATTCTTTAATAATCTTTCCGTTGCCCCAGGCGTCGGTTAATAATGCAAACGGAATTACAGGGACTTGGTTCAATTTAGCTAATTTTACACCAAGGGAATTAAAGGATTTGGACTCAAAAAAGGCCGTCCGGGTTTTTTGAGGAAAAACAACAATCGATTTTCCATTTTGCAATCTGTTTTTACCTTCCTCCAGCACAAGTTTTAAATCTTCCCGCGGATTTTTTCGTCCAACTTCAATCGGATAACGTGCTTCGGCAATAGGACCAAAAAACGGAAATTTTGCCAACTCTTTTTTTATAATAAACACAACCGGCTTAACAGGTTGAATAATTCCGGGTAAAACCAAAGTTTCCAACGTACTCATATGATTGCCAATAAAAACAACCGGTCCGTTTGCTTTAGTTAAATTATTCATTCCGCAAATTTCGAACCGTAAACCGGTATTTTCCAATTTATGGAAAATATCAAGAGAGGAATAGACCCAATGAAATCTATCGTACACACCCCGCTTTACCCATTTATTTGAATAAAGAACAATTTTCGCGAGTCGGGGAAAAAAATATAACGAAGGAGGTGTGATTTTTCTTTTAATTGCATTCATGGGAGTAATATAGCAATCCGATGAGGCAATCACTTCGATATATTTATCAATTTTATGCATTAGATTTTAAGGCAAAAGAATTTATATATCAATTTAACATAATTGGATTTAAAAATAAAAAGGATTGTTCCGCAAATGAAACAATCCTTTAATGTGACCCCAAGGGGATTCGAACCCCTATTACCGCCGTGAAAGGGCGAGGTCCTAACCATTAGACGATGGGGCCTAAACTTATATTTGTGGGTGAACGATGGGATTTGAACCCATGACCTTCTGGGCCACAACCAGACGCTCTAACCAACTGAGCTACGCCCACCATGTAATTTTAATTTTATTCCTTAATTTAACAATTAATTTACGAATTAGACAATTGCTAAATAAATTGGAATAATTCCGGTTGTACGCCCGAGTGGACTCGAACCACTAACCTACGGCTTAGAAGGCCGTTGCTCTATCCAATTGAGCTACGGGCGCATCAATTATATAAATTATCAAAATGTAAAGAACTCGATCGTCGGGGCGGCAGGATTTGAACCTGCGACCTCCTGCTCCCAAAGCAGGCGCGCTAACCGGACTACGCTACGCCCCGTCTTAAATTAAATTGACCACTATAATTCTTTTAAAAAGAAATATAAACTTATTATTTTAGCCTTAGAATGTCAATTCAAACAATATAATTTTACACAAAAAATATTATCTTGTTGTTTCAAAATTTAAGATTCTTATGAGTATTCCTTTTTTTATAGCATCAAAGTACATCAAGTCTAAAAAGGATTCTAAATTCTTATCTTTTTTTACTGTTACTTCTATTACCGGAATTGCCCTGGGTGTTGCGGCTGTTAATTTAGCCCTTTCAATTCTTGGCGGATTTGAAAATACAATTAAAGAAAAAACTATCGAATTTAATTCCCATATTACAATTACTACTTACGGCAACAACAATATAAATAATTATACAAAAATATTAGATAAAATTAAGCAAACTACCGGTAAAGACTTAAGTTCAATCTCTCCGTTTATCGAAAAGGATGCTATCATTAAATCGAAACATTTATCCGAAGGGGTTAAACTGCACGGCATTCAGTTAAATTTTGAAAATAGCAGACTGAGAAAAAATATTATTTCGGGAAAATATTCTTTTAATTATAATAATTCTGATAAAGGAGTAATATTAGGCAGGAAGTTAGCGGATAAACTTTTTGTAAAAACAGGTGATAGAATAACTTTTTTTACTCTGATAGACGATAAACCTCCCTCACCCGAAAATCCGCCGGCTATTGAGCAATTTTTTGTAACGGGAATTTTTGAAAGCGGGATGGCTGAATACGATGATTTAAACGCTTACATCGATTTTAAAGAAGCTCAGAAAATGCTTAATATTCCGGATCAATGTTCGGGATTTAATTTACGACTGAAAAATATAGCAAAAATAGACACTGTAAGAGAAATCCTTTCCGGTAAATTGGGTTATCCGTTTTACGTAAGAGACTTTTACCAAATAAATAAACCCATTTTTACCTGGTTGGAATTACAGAAAAAACCGATACCTATAATTTTAGGTTTGATTATTTTAGTTGCAATTTTTAATATTGTTGGCACATTGTTAATTATGGTACTGGAAAAGACCAAAGATATAGGAATATTAAAAGCGATAGGCGCGACTAAAAGGACAATTATCAAAACTTTTCTTTTTCAAGGATTATATATTTCCATTGCCGGAATTATTTTAGGAAATTTATTTGCACTTATTATTAGTTGGTTACAACTGACTTACAGACTAATTTCACTACCGGCAAATATATATTTTGTATCGAGTGTACCGATTTTAATAAACTTTAATTATAATTTAATAATTTCGTTGATTGCTCTGATTTTAGGAATATTGGCTGCATTGATTCCAAGTTATATAGCATCTAAAATTAAGCCTATTAACGCTATCAGATTCGAATAATATGTTTGAATTTTTTATTGCCAAAAGATATTTGAAATCGAAACATAAATTAAATTTTATAACGATTATTTCGATTCTTTCCACGCTTGGAATTACTATAGGAGTTGCAGCTCTTGTTATAGTTCTTTCTGTTTTCAACGGTTTCGGATCATTAGTAACATCAATATTAGTAAATTTCGATCCGCATATCAGAATTACAATAAAATCCAACGAAGCATATTCCCAACTCGATTCCCTTTCAAACGTACTTAGAAATATGACTGCTGTAAAATCGTATTATCCTATTGCCGAGGGGAAAGTAATGCTGATTCATAATAAATCTATGGAAATATTAAATTTAAAAGGTATAACTCCAAACAAAAACGACGATTGGGGAATCCGGAATCATATTTCATTCGGAAATTTTTACACAGATAATAAAGACCGGAACGACATAATTCTAGGTTTGCCCATTGCCCTCCGGTTATCAGCCCGGGTTAACGATACCGTTCTTGTAACATCTGCAAATAAAATAGAATATTCGCTTCTGAATTTTTCAATTCCCAAAACAACTAAATTTACTGTCAGCGGAATTTTTGAAATAAGCAACAGGGAATATTCAACAAAATACGTTTACACTTCTTTCAAATCCGCACAAAAAGCTTTGAACTTGGGAAGTAATTTTACGGGATATGAAATAAGATTGAAAAACATAGATGATTCGCAAAATGTTAAAGCCGCTTTGGAAAAAAAATTAAACGCAAAATATTTTACCGTGCGTACATGGTACGATCTGCATAAAGATTTATACACAGTTATGAAATTGGAAAGATGGGCGGCATTGTTAATACTATCGCTTATAATTGCAGTAGCAACATTTAACATTCTCGGTTCCCTCACAATGTCGGTAGTTGAAAAACAAAAAGATATTGGGATATTGCGTTCAATGGGTTCTACTAAAAATTCCATAATGAAAATTTTTATGTACGAAGGAATTCTAATAGGCATAATCGGCACGGTATTAGGAATTTCAATCGGTTTAATTGTATGTTATTTACAAATTCATTATAATTTTTATCCTTTGGATGCCAGCAAATATATAATTGACGCTTTACCGGTAAAAGTGAGTGCGCAAGATGTTATTATAATCGGTTTAGTGTCGTTATTCTTATCGTTTCTCGCATCGTTTTACCCTGCTAAATCCGCAGTTAAATTAAACGTTTCGGAATCTATAAGATGGGAATAATTTTATTAACAATCCTTTACAATAAATTATGATATTACAAGCTAAAAATATTTACAAATCTTTTCAAAAAGATAAAGACAACCGGTTAGAAATATTAAAAAACGTATCTTTGGAAATTGAAGAAAATAAGATAACCGTAATAGTTGGAGCCAGCGGGGCCGGTAAAAGCACATTACTGCATGTTTTAAGCGGATTGGATTCGGTCGATTCCGGTGAAATTTTGTTTCAGGGAATAGAAATAACAAAAATGCCGGATGATAAATTGGCAAAATTCAGAAATAAGCATATAGGATTTGTTTTTCAATTTCATCATTTATTGCCGGAATTTACAGCTTTGGAAAATGTTGCTTTAGCCCAAATGATCGCCGGTAAAAGTAAAACGAAAGCGTTCAAAGAAGCATCCGGGTTATTAAAACTTATGGGATTGGAAAACAGAAAAGATCATAAACCGGCGGAACTTTCCGGCGGAGAACAACAAAGAGTTGCCGTGGCAAGAGCTCTTGTAAATAAACCCGATATTATATTTGCCGATGAACCGACCGGTAATTTGGATTCGAAAAACAGCAAAATTTTACATCGTTTGTTTATTCAACTAAAAGAAGAATTAAACGTTACTTTTCTGGTTGTAACGCATAATCCGGATTTAGTAAATATTGGCGATAGCATACTTGAGATGAAGGACGGTCAGATAGTCAATTATTCCAATCAATGATTATTATAAAAAATTAAATTTAGCAATTATTTTTAATAACCGGCAGTCATACAAAATATCAAATGCCTGCAATTATGCCGTTAAAATATTCCACCATCAATCTAACGCCAAAACCCGTATCAAATTTTTTAGTATAACTTTTGAAATCATTTTTTATTGCCGGACCGGCTAAATCCACATGCATCCACGATATATTTTCATCAACAAAATGTTCCAAAAATTTTCCGGCTGTTATTGCTCCGCCCCATCGAGGACCTAAATTGCTTATGTCTGCAATATCACTGTCCAATAATTTTTTATATTCATCCCAAAACGGCATTCGCCAAACTTTCTCGTAAGTAATTTCGCCGGCTCGCGTTAATAAACCGGTCATTGCGTCATTTTTAGAAAAAATTCCAGCCGCATATAATCCCAATGCAACGGCAATTGCTCCGGTAAGCGTAGCAAAATCAATAATTTCATCGGGTTTTCCTTTTGATGCAAATTCCAGGGCGTCGGCTAAAACAATTCGTCCTTCCGCATCCGTATTTTTAACCTCAATAGTTTTACCCGAAGAAGTTCGAACTATATCACCCGGTTTGTACGAATTTCCGGAAATCATATTTTCCACGGCGGGAATAACTCCCGTTAACTCAACGGGTAACTTCAGCATTGCCGCTGCTTTTATGGTTCCTGCTACAGTTGCGGCGCCTGCCATATCCGCTTTCATTTCTACCATTCCGTCGGTTGGTTTAATCGAAAGTCCCCCGCTATCGTACGTTACCCCTTTGCCGACAAGTGTTATTTTCCTTTTAGCTTTTTGTTTAGGTTTATAATGCAAAATAATTAATCTTGGCGGGTGAATACTTGCTCCGCCTACTGCAAGTATGGCGTTCATTTTTCTCTTTTTTAATTCCTTCTCATCATAAGCTTTTACTTTTACGCCAGCTTTGGAAAGTTCGTCTCTGAGTCTTTTTACAAATTCAGCCGGATATAATGTAATTGCAGGTTCGTTAACCAAATCGCGTGAAAAATAGACCGAGTTAACCAGATTTGTTGCAACAGTTATTGATTTTTTAAATTCAACCGGATTAGAAGAATGGAATATTACTGTTAACTCTTTTTCCTTCTTCTCTTCCGTTTTATAACTATCGAATGTATAATTACCGAGAAGGACGCCTTCTGCAACCGATTGATAATAATATCTTTCACTTTTAAATTTACTTGAAAAATGGTCAAATTCCGGAAGCATTAAATCCAAATATCTGACAGGTTTGTCTTTTAAATTTTGTATTAACTCCGAAAGTGTATCCCGGAAATAATCGACATTAAATGATTTTTCCAAATCTATTTTATAAGTAAAAATTAAATCCGGTCTTCCCGTATTATTAATTAACTCTAATTTTTTACTTTCGTTTTTTAAAAAGTCATTCTTTAAAACTTTGTTAAATTTTACGCCGAGAAGGTCTTCAAAAGATTCAAACTCTTTTTCCATCTCTTTTGATTTAACAAGAAATTTCACAACAGCCGATTTATAATTAGGCTTGATTTTATTACTTGCGGCTCTGGTTTTAATTTCGAATAACATAACAACCTCTTAATTTATTTAAATTTTTAATTAAATATTTTTAACAAAATCATTAGCTGCGGATAAAATTTCATCTTTAAGTTTTGCAAGACTCACGTCAAACAATCTTGTTCCCGATGCATTAACATGCCCGCCACCGTTAAACATTCCCGCCAACTTGTTAACCTCAATATTGCCTTTTGACCTAAAGCTTACCTTAACTCCGTCGTCAAGTTCAAAAAACAGCAGACCTATTTTAACTCCTTTAATACTAAGGCAATAATTTACAAAACCGTCAACGTCTGCTTCTATGGCGCCGGTGTCTTTCAAATTTTTCCGGGTAATTGTCATGTGCGCTATTTTCCCGTCGCCCGCCAATTCAATTGAATCTAAAGCCAAACCTAAAAGTTTTATTCTGCTAAAATAATATTGACCGTAAATTTGATCGTACACTTTAATGGGACTGATGTCATATTCAAGTAATTTTGCTACTTTTCTGTGCAATGCGGGAGTTGTCCGTTCGAATTTAAATGAACCGGTGTCGGTCATAATAGCAGCATAAAGTTGTAAAGCGATGTTATGATCAAATTCAACAAGTTTTGTTTTATCAACCAAATCAAAAATTATTTCACCGGTTGAAGAATAATTAGGATCGACGAACAAATATTCTGTAAAATTTTCTGCATCGGTATGGTGATCAATGCAAACTTTAGTTGCATTAGAATTTTCCAATGCTTTACTCATTTTAACCGTGCGGTAAAGTTGATTTAAGTCCAAAAAGAAAATTATATCAACTTGAGAAATAATTTCATTGTGCACGCCGGCATCATATTGAGTAATTACGTTCTTTTCGTCCAAAAATTCCAGATTATATGGAGTTTTACTATGGTTAACAATGTAAAATGTTTTATTTAATTTTTTTAAGATTTCCACCAAAGCCAATTCAGAACCCAATGCATCGGCATCCGGATTGACATGAGTAGTTAATAAAAATGAATCATTGGTTAGAATTAATTCTTTGATTTTTTCGAAGTTTATCATAATAAACAAAAAATGACTAAAAATAATTTAAATTAAGATTGAAATATAATAAAAAAGCTGCCCACAGTTAAATAAGTATGGACAGCTTTAAAAAGAGAGTTAGGATTTAAGGTATTAATTTCCGTTAACTTTCCAAGTATTTCCACTAAAGAGCAGTTCTTCCAAATTTCCCTTGCCTTTTTTCTCTGTAACGTGTTTAATTTGATTATGAACACCTTCATCATAAGTCGGTTTAAATAATTGACGGAAAACGCCGAAAGGAGTCGGAAGATCCG
>JALSTI010000140.1 GCA_026983795.1 Melioribacteraceae bacterium | reverse complement strand
GAACGAACAAGATTCAAGATACTACGGCAAGTTTGCTCAAATTCCCTTCTTTGAGCCTTCAAATCAGCAAGAAGCATACGATATAGCGCGCGAAGCATTCTCTTTTTCGGAAAAATATAAAACACCGGTATTAATAAGAATTACAACACGTTTGGCACATTCAAGATACGGGGTTTTTGTTGAGGAACCTTTAAACCAAAACGAAACTTCTTTTCCCGAAAATAGAAAACAATTTATATTGCTCCCCTCAATTGCAAGGGAGCGGTATAAAAGTTTATTGAACCGTCAAAAAGAATTCCAAAACCAAGCGGAAAATTCAAAATACAATAGATTTATTACCGGTAGAGATAACAGTTTAGGTATTATAGCTTCCGGTATTGCTTTTAATTATTTAATGGAAAATTTTACGGATAATCCATTGCCCTTTTCTGTTGTAAAAATAAGTCATTACCCGCTTCCGAAAATTTTATTAAAAAAATTATTCGATGAATCCGGTAAACTTTTAATTTTGGAAGAAGGTTATCCGTTCATCGAAGAACAATTAAACGGTTTGTTTGGAACCGGAAAAACCATTCACGGCAGATTAGACGGAACATTGCCGCGCGACGGCGAATTAAACCCCAATCTTGTTGCTAATGCTTTGAATCTGAATAATCCGGAAATTTTCGGTATTCCGGATTTGGTGGCAAACAGACCGCCGGAACTATGTCCCGGTTGCGGACATATTGATTTGTATAATGCGCTTAACGAAGCCGTTAAAGAATACGGAAATGAAAGGGTGTTATCGGATATTGGTTGTTACACGCTGGGAGCATTGCCGCCGTTTAATGCAATTAGCTCTTGCGTCGATATGGGAGCATCTATTACTATGGCAAAAGGAGCAGCAGACGCAGGCATCAAACCGGCAGTTGCAGTTATCGGAGATTCGACTTTTACTCATTCGGGAATTACCGGATTAATCGACGCGGTTAACGATAATTCGCCCGTTACAGTTATTATTCTCGACAATTCGGTTGTTGCAATGACCGGCGGACAACCGGCTGCCGGAGAAGGACATCTTGAAAATATTTGCAAAGCCGTTGGTGTTAAACCGGAGCATATTAGAACCGTGATCCCATTAAGAAAAAATCATTCCGAGATGGTTTCGGTTATTAAAGAGGAACTTTCCTATAACGGGGTTTCGGTAATTATTGCCGACCGTGAATGCGTTAGAGTTCTGCAAAGAAATAAAAAATTGAAAAAACAATCTTTAACAACTTAGTATGGTAAAATGAAAAAGGACATTATTCTTGCCGGTGTTGGTGGACAAGGAATTTTAACAATTGCTGCCGTTATCGGTTTGGCGGCAATCGAACAAAAATTATATGTAAAACAATCGGAAGTTCACGGTATGAGCCAGAGAGGCGGTGCGGTGCTGTCACATTTGAGAATTTCCGGTAATGAAATTTATTCCGATCTGATTCCGGAAGGAACTGCCGATATTATTCTCAGCCTGGAACCTATGGAAGCATTACGCTATCTTCCTTTTCTAAAACCGGACGGTTGGTTAATTACCAACTCAACACCGTTTATTAACATTCCGGATTATCCCGGTACCCGAGAGTTGTTAAACGCTATAAATTCCCTGCCCAACTCAATTATTGTGGATGCAAATGAAATTGCAAAAAGTATAAAAGCTCCTAAATCTTCCAACATTGTAATGGTTGGCAGCGCTTCTCCGTATTTAGGTATCTCCGACCAAAATATTGAAAAAGCCATAACAAATTTGTTTTATAAAAAAGGTGAACAAACTGTAAAATCTAATATTACCGCTTTTTACGCGGGTAAAGAAAAGGTCGCCTTATAAAATCATCTTACTTTTGGAACTTTTAAGATTTTAGCGCATTAAATAAGTGTAAAAGAACCAAAAGAAATGAGGTGAACTATGGAAAAAGTTGTTGAAAAAAACATTTCATTAAACAGTTCATTAAAAAATCTCTCCCAAATAAATGACAAGTTCTGCGTATCAATAATAATTTCTTTCGAAAACACCGGTAACGACAAATTGCAAACCGTATTGAAAAACGAAATTAAAACAGCTTCGCTTTTATTGAAAAATAAAGGAGTCGGTGAAATTACTATTAATTCTTTAACAAATAAATTGGAAGATTTGACCGGTGATATAAAATTTAACAGAAATTATAAGGGAGTCGGAATCTTTGTCTCTGAATCGATATCAGATTTTATTTACTTCCCTCTGAAAGTTACAGACAAAACCGTTGTTGACGAAAGTTTTGAAGTAAGGGATATAATTGCAAACTTGAACAGACTTTTCCGGTATAATTTAATAGTATTAAGTAAAAAGAAGGTACGTATTTTTAACGGATACGCTAACCATCTTGAACCCGCTGCGGAAGTTGAGTTGTCGGAAGATGAAAATGATTATTGGGCTGAGGGTAAGTCGAAAGGTTTTGATCCGGGTAAAATAAATACTCTCGAAATCAAAAACCATATTCACGAAACCGATGAAATTATCCGGGAAAATACAGACGCTGTATTTCCCTTTTTACTTCTGGGCGATGTTAAAGTTTTATCGTATTTCAAAAAATATTCACAATATAAAAATAATTTCATATTAAGCGAAGACGGTAACTTTGACGATTGGAACACTTATCAACTCCAAGAACAGATTAAAGATAAATTGGAATTGGCAAATAAAATTTGGGAAGATAAATTATTCGGGCGAATTAAAAATGATTTGGATTCAATGCATTATGTTTCCGGGCTTCAGGATATTTGGACGAGTATAATAATGAATACATCAAGAATTTTAATTGCGGAAAAAGATTATAAGGTTAAAGGATGGTCGATAAAAAACGATTTGTTTTTAGTTTATTCCAAACCCGACGATCACGCAAAATTTCATGAGGATGTTATTGACGATATGGCTGAAATGGTTATTAAAAAAGGCGGAGAAGTATACTTCGTACAAAACGACAAACTAAAAGAATACGGGAGAATTTTA
>JALSTI010000139.1 GCA_026983795.1 Melioribacteraceae bacterium | reverse complement strand
CCAAAAATTGAGGACCCATATATTTCCTTTGGAATCTTTTTGGACATCATAAACCACAAGAAAATTAGGATGTCCGGGTATTCCTACCATTCCGGTTGAATCTGTAGTATAAGTTTTAAATTTTCCGTCCTTAAACATTGTAAAACCCATTCCCCAGTTCGATAAGAAAACGGTATTATCGTTTGCTACATCTACGCGGTGAAACTGGTTGGAAATAATTCCTTGTGAATTGTCCTTATTATAAATAGTCCATTTTTGTCCGTCAAATTTGAATGCACCAACTCCGTTTCCGTCTTTACCTGTAGCCGACCAAAGATTTCCGGATTTATCGACTTTAATATTTAAAAACGAATTGGAACTGGGACCGTTTGGCAAAATGTATGTTGTATCTTTACCGCTTATTTTAACAATTCCATTTAAAGACGCCAAGTAAATGTCATTATTTAAAAATTCAATATCGTTTAATACTTCTTTTTCTTCTGTAAAAATTACAACATCCTGAGTACCGTCCCTTTTATGAATGGTATTGGTAACCGCCGAATACAGATTTCCATTATGAACTTCCATATCGGTAACATTAAATCCTTTATATAAAAATTGTTTCAATGTACCGGATTGTAATTTTAAAATTCCTTTATCGGATGAAATTAAAGTATCATTTTTATAAAAAACTATTTTATTCAAAGATTTTACCGAGCTGCTCGGGTTACTCAATAATGAAGGATCGATAGGAAAATTTTCCCAAGATGACGGGGAAGATAAGTTAAGGGAATTTATATTAGATTTTGCAACACCTCTATCGGTAGCGACAAATATTTGTGATCCGGCTCTAACGGCATTCACTCTGATTTCTGTGGGGAAATTACCGAACTTTACCACCGTTTCTATAAAGTTAAAAGTATTTGCATCAATTAACGAAAGTCCGAAATCCGTTGCGACAAAAACCGTATCGTTTTTTATTTCAATATCGTTTATCGATTTTAGTGTATTGTCGCTCCGGAAAATATCGGAAATTACTTTAAATGATCCGTTGGAAGGGTCATAAATGTCTATAAATCCTTCTTTTGTACCTAACCATAATTTCTTTTTATACAAAGCAATTGCTGTAATGTTGTGACTGCTAATTCCTTCCGATTTGGTAAATTTAGTAAATTTGTTTGTTGTGAAATCGTAATTATAAAAACCGCCGTTGGTTGCCGCCCAAATTGATGTGTTATCAATTATAATTTTTTCCACCGTTTCCATATTTGTGTAATCTTTCCAGGTTCCGAATCCTTGACAAAAAATTACCGGAGAAAACAATGTGAGAATTAAAATAAACGGGAAAAGTTTTTTAAGTGAAAGCATCTAAATTCCAAAATGATTCTAATTGTTAAAAGTTTTAAAGTTATAAGTCTAAATAATTACGTAAATATTCGAAGTAAATTTCAAACACAAATTGCTTTAATTAAAGATAACATTTTTTATTCTTTTAAAAAGTGAATTAATCTATGACCAAAAATAAATTAATTATTCGTCATATAATTCATGCCGTCGTTCTTTAATACTATTAAATTTTCTCTCCGGTAATGTAAACTTTCCTAAATTTTTTAGGTCGCCCCGTTTTTTGCTATGAAAATCGGAACCGCCGGACTCCAATAATGAATACCGTTTACAGTAATTTTTGTATTTCCGTTCTTTATATTTATTATGAAGCGGGTGAATTGTTTCTATACCGTCAACAGCGGGTAATAATTGTTCTATTTCAGAATCCTTTAGTAAAACCGGATGAGCAATAAATACCAAACCCTTAGCTTTGTGTATAACGGTTATTGCTTTAATGGAGCTAATATTATCTTTTTTAACATCTGCCGGACCGTCATCCCGCAAGAATTTTTTAAATGCTATGTAATAATTTTTTACTATTCCCGAATTTACCATTGCATGGGCAATATGAGGCCGGCAAATTGCTGAATTTCCGGCTATCTTTTTTACTTGCTCAATATCAATTTTTACTCCGGATGAATTTAGTTTTTTGATGATCTTTTTTGCTCTTAATAATCTTTTGGCTTTAATTTCTTCCAGTTGATTTTGCAAGATATCGGCTTCCGGATCAAAAAAATATCCTAAAAGATGAACCTCTTTTCCATTTAAACTAGAACTTATTTCCAAACCGGGCACAATCTCAAAATCTTTTGGTAATTTTAATTTTTTAGAATTTAAATAACCGTCAAACGAATCGTGATCGGTTATAGATAGAACATTAATGTTTCTACTTTGCGCTAATTTAATTAATTCTTTTGGAGAAAAGTCGCCGTCGGAATAATTAGTGTGTGTATGTAAATCAATTTTTTTCTTCAATATAACGTTTCCCGTATTTTCATTATTATTTCATTTCAAAGTTGAATATAGTAAGTGAATCACAACAAATTATTTTATAGTGGTGATGATAGCATAAATTCTATAATTGTAATTTATAAGTTAAATACCTAATTTTTAATTTGAAATTTATCAAACTAAATAGCAAAAAGGAGTAAAAAATGGCAATAAAAGTTGGAATTAATGGTTTCGGTAGAATTGGACGTCTCGTTTTCAGAAGATGCATGCAAATTGGTGGATTTGATTTTGTAGGAATTAACGATCTTACCGATGCAAAAACACTGGGTCATTTATTAAAATACGATTCGGTTCACGGAAAATACCCGGGCGAAGTAAAAGTAGAAGGCGATGAACTTGTAGTTGACGGCGATAGAATTAAAATTTCGGCCGAGAGGGATCCGGCTAATTTGAATTGGGGAGACTTGGGTGCCGATATTGTAATCGAATCTACCGGTGTTTTTAGAACGAAAGACGCTTGTATGAAACATATTGAAGCCGGTGCTAAAAAAGTAATTTTGACCGTTCCGGCTAAAAGCGAAATAGATGCAACTGTTGTTTTAGGTGTAAACGATGAAATATTAACCGGAGATGAAAAAGTTGTATCGAATGCATCTTGTACAACAAATTGTCTTGCTCCAATGGTTAAAGTCTTGAACGACGCTTTTGGAATAGAAAAGGCGTTTATGACTACCGTACATTCTTACACAAACGATCAAAGATTATTGGATTTACCCCACAAAGATTTACGAAGAGCCAGATCGGCTGCCGTTTCCATAATTCCAACTACAACCGGCGCTGCTAAAGCCGTAGGTAAAGTCATTCCGGAATTGGATGGAAAACTGGACGGTATGGCAATGCGGGTTCCAACACCGGACGGTTCTATAACCGATCTTATTGCAGTATTGAAAAAAGAAGTTACGGCCGACGAAGTTAATGCGGCAATGAAAAATGCTTCTGAAAACAAATTAAAAGGAATCATGGAATATTCAGAAGAACCTCTGGTCTCTGCCGATATAGTCGGAAATTCGCATTCTAATATTTTCGATTCTCAGTTAACAATGGCTAACGGAAATTTAGTTAAAGTAGTCGGTTGGTATGATAACGAATGGGGCTATTCCTGCAGAGTAGTTGATTTAATAAAAAAAATAGCTCAATAAATTAATAAGGAACGCAGATTAATTTTCTGCGTTCCTGCGATTAGAAATATTAGGAGTAGAAAAATTGAGAAAATTATCTATTGACAACCTTCAGTTAAATAATAAAAAAGTTTTGGTGCGTGTGGATTTTAACGTACCTTTGGATGATAATTTAAATATAACGGACGATATTCGTATTGTGAGAGCCTTACCTACAATAAAAAAAATTATTAAGGAAGGCGGCAAAGCAATTTTAATGAGTCATTTGGGCAGACCTAAAGGAGTTAGAAACGAAAAAATGAGTCTTAGACCGGTCGCGGCAAAATTAGATGATCTTTTGGAAACAACGGTGAAGTTCGCTCCGGATTGCATTGGCGAACAGGTTGAAAAAATTGTAAAAACACTCAATCCCGGAGACGTTCTATTGTTGGAAAACTTAAGGTTTCATGCAGGCGAAACTAAAAACGATCCCGAATTTGCAAAACAATTAGCATCTTTGGGAGATGTTTATGTAAACGACGCTTTCGGAACCGCACACAGAGCACACGCTTCAACAGTGGGTGTTACACAATTTATTGATAAATGCGCTGCCGGCTATTTGATGCAAAAAGAATTGGAATATCTTGGAAAAGCCGTTACTAATCCCGAACGCCCGTTTACGGCAATTCTTGGCGGCGCTAAAGTTTCCGATAAAATTGAAGTGATTAAAAATTTATTCGATAAAGTTAATACTCTTATTATAGGCGGGGGAATGGCGTTTACGTTTTTTAAAGCGATGAATTACGAAATCGGAAAATCGATATTGGAAGAAGACAAAATCGGGTTGGCGCAGGAAATTCTTAAAAAAGCAGGAGAATCCAAAATAAGTATTCTTCTTCCATCCGATGTGGTTGTAGCGGACGAATTTAATAACGATACAAAATTTGAAATTGTAAACGCGGAAGAAATTCCATCCGGAAAAATGGGATTGGATATCGGTCCGGAAAGTATAAATCTTTTCAGACGCGCTATTCTGTACAGCAAAACCATAGTTTGGAACGGACCAATGGGCGTTTTCGAATTTGAAAATTTTGCTAAAGGAACGTTCGAAATTGCAAAAGCTATGGCTGAAGCCACTGAAAACGGAGCTACTACAATTATCGGCGGCGGGGATTCGGCAGCGGCAGTTAAAAAAGCCGGTTTAAGCGATAAAGTTTCCCACGTTTCTACCGGAGGCGGCGCTTCTTTGGAATTTTTAGAAGGGAAAACGCTTCCGGGAGTTGCGGCTTTAACCGACGCTTAGCTTGTATACGAGAACCTTTCCCAATTAAAATTGTTCAATTGAATGAAGCATAATTTCATTTGAGTGAAATTTGTTGTAATTTAAATATCATTTTATTAGTTAGGTAAAAAATGTCTTATTACGATCGACAATATTATAAACCTACGGGATTCGGAAGCTTCTCCTTTTTCCCTCCGGTTCTGAAAAGTTTATTGATAATTAACGTGGTTATTTATTTTATTCAAGTAATTGCCGGAAATATTTTAATAGATAATGTTACTCTCGACGATTTAATTGTGTATTATTTCGGACTTATTCCGTTACATTTTCCGTATGCGTCGTTTTATCCCTGGCAAGTAATTACATATCAGTTTTTACACGCAAATTTTACCCACATTTTCTTTAATATGTTTATGCTGTGGATGTTCGGAATGGAATTGGAAAATATTTGGGGTTCTTCTAAATTTTTGATTTTCTATTTGTTATCGGGAATTGGCGGGGCTTTATTACAACTTTTTGTTGGCGGAGGCGCACCTACAATCGGAGCATCAGGCGCAATATTCGGTGTAATGGTTGCCTTTGCAATGATGTTCCCCGACAGACCGATTTATTTATATTTTCTGCTGCCAATTAAAGCGAAATATTTAATCGCTTTTCTTGTGGTATTTGAGTTTTTATCGGTAGGAAGTGCCGACGTTATAGCCCACGTTGTTCATATTGGCGGGGCAATCACGGGTTTTCTTTTCATCTTAGCTGATAGACGGTATAATTTCGATTTTGACCGGATGTACAGAAATTTGAAAAATCCTAATGTTTTTAAACAGACTAAAACTAAAATTGATAGAAATAAACACGTATTCGGATTTCCTGAGGATGAAGTTGAGGACGCCGATTTTTATGAAATTGACGGTTCACCGAAAAGTAAAAAAGAATTTGATCAAGAGGAAATTGATAGAATTCTGGATAAAATTAGTAAAAGTGGTTATCAAAATTTAACCGATGAAGAAAAGCGGATTTTATTTGAAGCAAGTAAAAAAGATTACTAAACCGTTATTGGTGTTTTTTGTTTTTCTGATTTTCTTTACAAATTGTTCCGAGAAGCAAAGAATAGATACAAAAACATTGGCTAAAGTTTATACGGAGTTATTGGTAAATAACGAACTTTACAGAAATAACCCCGATACGCTCTCCGTTCTTAAATCTCAAATTCTTGAGAATTACAATTTAACCGAAAAAGAATATTTGCGGCAATTTAAAGAACTGGACGATAATCAGGAATTGTGGAAACAATTTTTTAAAGAAGCGAAAGTGTATTTAGACAGTTTAAAGAAAAATCTTAATCCTGAGAAGAAAAAAGGCGGTGCTTAGTTAATACAATTCTTATCTTTGCGTAATTAATTTTATTTGGCAGCAGGTTTTTCAATTCTTTTAAATCGGTTATTCCGTTTTCAATTTTTTCGGAAATTAAATTATATTCCTCCGGGTCCAAAAGTGTGTCAATATTTAATCCGGGTTCAAAACCTATAATTGATTCCACTTGTAAAGAGATTAACGCAGCCGGCAAACGCATTAATTCAGCTATGTCTTCAAGTTTGTATCCTTTTTTTATTAACTCGTAAGTTTGATAAAGATCTTGCGGTAAATTTTTTTTCATTCCGGTGGTTTGTTTATGTGTTTTTATATGTTCGTCAATTATAGAAATAAAATCATTCCCAATTTTGTTAAACATCCGCTGATTAAATCCGGTAACCGAAAGTAATTTGGTGGGCGTTGTGGGCTTTATTTTTGCGATATTGCGCAAAATATTATCCGGACAAATTATATTCGGCGGTTGGTTATATTTTTTTGAAGTGAGGCTTCTTTGCTCCCTTAATTTATTAAACAGAATCAAATTTTCCTCATAATCAAAATTTTCATTCTTTTCCGCTTCAGTATCAATCTCAAATAATAAATTATCAATATCCATATTATTTAAGAACAAATAATCATCTATAATTTTTAATTTACCTTCCAGCAATAATTTCTGCAGGGCATCCTCAATTTCTTGTTTGGAATAATGCGCACAAATTCCGAAAGTTGTAAAAGACCTTGCTTCAGGCGTTTTGGACTTTCCGGCTAATAAGGGATATAAATTTTTTGCCCTGATTTTTTTACGGTTTTCCTGCAAAGTCCTTATTATTATTTCTTCAATATAATTTGATAAAGTTTTAAATTCGTCGGTTATTCCCAAACATATATCGCATTTTTCGCATCTGTATTTTTTCTTATTTTCTCCGAAATAATTTAGAATAAATTTAAACCGGCATTCATCTGTTTGAGCATATTCAATTATTTTGTCCAATTTTTTTAGTTGAACGTTTTTTGTTTTTTCTAATTTCTGTTTTCCGATAATCAAATTTTTGGAAATTATACGTTCGGTTGCAAGTTTTACACTGGCTGCGGCGCTTGGTTTTTCGTAAGTAATAATTCCAATGTTTTTCAACAAATCCAAATTTTCGTTTATCGCTTTTATTGAAAGAGTTAACTCTTTTTCTAGTTTTGATACGTTTATTTTTGTTAAAGAATTAATTACAGTTTCGCCGTATTCCCTTAACAGAACATAGATAATGTCGCGTAAAGTATTATTGTCTACCGATTTAATAAACTTAAGAATTTCGTTTTTAGAAGGAATAAATTTAAGATAAAAGGAATTATCGAAGTTTGAAACGGGCAATAAATAACCCGCTTCCTGTAAAATTTGAATGGAAGAAGAAAGCAAACCTGCCGGTATGTTTTGAAGTTTTAAAATATTTTTCAGTTTTTTATCCAATAAAACCGGTTTTTCAGTTCGTGTGGAAACCGCAATGTTTGCTACGTCGCAAATAGTATCGTAAACTCTCCGTACTTGCCCGGCAGTTGGCGTTGAGTTATTGATAAAATATTTTTGAATTTCTATATCTTTTTCTTTGAAAAGCAGAAAAGCTTTGGAAGGATTTCCGTCGCGTCCGGCTCTTCCAAATTCTTGATAAAGATTTTCGATTGAACCGGGAATATTATAATGAATTACCATCCTTATATTTTCTTTGTCTATTCCCATTCCGAATGCGCTGGTTGCAACAATAATTTTTGTCCGGTCATTAAGGAAATCATCTTGAATTATTCTTCTCAGTCCGGTGGTTAAACCGGCATGATAGTATTTAACGTTCAATTTGTTAGCGGCTAAAAATTTGGCTACACCTTCGGCATGCCGGCGGGTGGAAGTATAAACAATTGTTGCTCCGGGCTCGTCTTTAATTAATTCTAATAGTTTCTCTTTTTTGTTCGATGTTCTTATAACCCTAAGTTGAATATTATCCCTTTCAAAACCGTAAATAAAGAGCTTTGGGTTTTTCATTTTAAGTTCATTTATAATATCTTCCCGAACTTCCGGCGTTGCCGTTGCGGTAAATGCGGAAATACTTTTAACATTTATAAACTCTCTGAAATCGTTTATTTTACGGTAACTCGGTCTGAAACTATGACCCCATTCGCTTATGCAATGGGCTTCATCCACAAATAAAAATTCGGGTTTAAGATTTTTAATCCTGTTAATAAATTCTCTGTTTTCTAATTTTTCGGGTGATATATAAAGTAATTTTATCTTATTTTGTGCAACGTCATTTAAAACTTTTTCCGTTTGTAAGTAGTCTAATGAACTGTTGATAAAACTTGCTAATTTTTCGTTCTTGTTAAGATTATCAACTTGATCTTTCATAAGTGAAATTAACGGTGAAATTACAAGCGAAAAACGGTCTTGTAAAAGAGCAGGAATCTGGTAACATAACGATTTGCCTGCTCCGGTAGGCATTATTGCCAATACGTTTTCCTTCTTTAAAATCGAGTCGATTATATCTTCTTGACCGGTTCTAAAGTTGGTATAACCGAAATATTTAGTTAAAATATCTTTTGGTTTCACAATGAAATTATTTTTTTAATCAAAAGAAAAATACAAATATTATAACACACATTTTAAGAGTTGTCAAACTATGAATGCTATTGAGATAAACAATCTAACAAAAATTTTCCAACCTAAAAAACAATCCAAGGTAATTGCTTTAGATGAATTATCTTTATCAATTGAATCCGGTATAATTTACGGTTTATTAGGACCCAACGGAGCCGGTAAAACAACGTTGATAAAAATTTTGTTAGGCATCGCTTTTCCAACTGTGGGTGATGCAAAACTTTTGGGTGAAAATATAGGTAACTATAAAATAAGAGAAAAAGTCGGATACCTCCCCGAGAATCATAAATTTCCTTCCTTTTTAACGGGAGAAGGCGTGATGAAATATTTTGCGCGCTTAAGCGGAAATATGAATAAAAATATAAACTCCGAAATAGACAAACTTCTTTCCCTTGTGAAAATGGACAAGTGGAAAAAAACGAAAGTTAAAAAATATTCTAAGGGAATGATGCAAAGATTAGGTTTGGCTCAATCTTTAATTAACGATCCTGAAATAATATTTTTAGACGAACCGACCGACGGGGTGGACCCGATAGGAAGAAAGGAAATACGGGATTTGCTTATCGAATTAAAAAATAAAGGAAAAACAATTTTTATTAACAGTCATTTACTCTCGGAAGTTGAATTAGTCTCCGACAGAATCGCAATTTTGAACAAAGGTAAATTAATTAAGGAAGGTACGGTTGAAGAAATTACAACTTCAAAACAAAGTTACCTCTTCGATGTAGAACCCGACTTGCCCGAAGAATTATTGACCGGCGATTTAATGCAATTTAAGTTCAACAAAAATAATAACGGACTATATTCGGCTGTTATTATTGACATTCCCCAGTTGAACAAAGCAATTGATCTTTTAAGAAAAAACAATATTAATATTAAAGAAATTAGAACACAAAAAAGTTCGTTAGAAGATAAATTTATTTCATTGATAAAAGAAGTGGAGAATAAAAATTAATGCGAAATATTTATGAAATGACAAAATATACGCTAAAAGAAGCGTTCTCAAGAAAAATATTTTTGGTTTTCTTCGGCGTGTCGTCTTTTATTTTAATTTTGTTTATAATTTTTTTCTTGTTCAGTAACATAAACAGCATGACTTCGATGGTAAAAATGAACGGGAAGGAAAATATAGATTTAGTTGCAAAAATTATAGAAGGAATAAAAGCAATTATTGTGGCTCCCTTGTTCGGAATTGGATTGTTCCTGTCTGTTTTTTCGGCTTCCAGTTTTATTCCCAATTTGTTGGAGAAAGGAAGTGTTGAACTGTTTTTATCAAAACCTGTTTCCCGCAGACAAATTATTTGGGGAAAATTTTGGGGCGGTACCATTGTAGTTTTTGTCAACGTTGCATTTTTGATTATCGGCGTTTGGTTGTTAATAGGGTTAAAGTTCGGTGTATGGGATTTGAGTTTTTTAACTACAATTTTTACTATTACTTTTACATTCGGGGTTTTATACGGATTAATTATTTTGGTTGGCATATTAACTCAAAGTTCATTATTGGCAATGATGATTACCTATTTAATATTTTTTATTCTTTCTCCGGTCTTGGCTTCAAGGGATAAACTTGAATTGCTCATTCATAACAAAATAGTAAATTGGTTTATTGACGGATTATATTATCTAATTCCAAAAACTTCGGAAATGGCTACTTATACGGTAAATTTGGCAATCGGAAAATATAACGGAATAGAATTACAACCGTTTTTGTCATCGTTTTTATTTATGATTCTCACTCTTTATATTGGTATTATCATTTTTAATAAAAAAGATTATTGATTGTTTAAAAAAAATATATTTTATAAGCAATTTCCTCTGGTATGGAAATTGCTTTTTTATTAAAAAAACAAAGTTAGGAATTTAAATGAACGAAGAAAAATTAAAATTAGAAGATATACTGAACGAATCTGCAGAGCCCGAAATGGGCGAAAGGATTGAATACGTTGCTATAATTGGCGCAGGTGTAATGGGACAAGGAATTGCCCAAACCGTGGCAGGTTCCGAAATTGATGTGTGTATTATCGAAAAAGATATGGATCATTTGGAAGAAGCTAAAAAAAGTTTAAAATTATCTATGGAACATGAAATTGAAAGATGGGCTTTAACCGAAAGTGAAATGAAATCCATAATGAGCAGAATTAAATGGACGATTAATATTGAAGAGGTTAATGAATGCGATTTAATTATTGAAGCCGTTGCCGAAGATCTGAAATTGAAGGAAGAAATTTTCAAAAAAATTGATAAAATTGCTAAACCCGATACAATTTTTATTTCTAATACTTCTACACTTAGTCTTACTAAAATTGCCGAAGTGACAAATAGAAAAGATAAAATTATAGGGATGCATTTTCTCAATCCGGTTCCGAAAGTTCCTTTGGTTGAATTGGTAAGAGCATTTCATACTTCCGATAAAACTGTTGAAATAATTAAAAATTTCGCATCCAGAATTGGTAAAACAGCAGTGGAAGTTTATGAATATCCCGGTTTTGTTACTACACGGGCTATCGTTCCTCTGTTAAATGAAGCTATGTATATTTTGTTAGAAGGTGTGGCTTCTGCAAAAGATATAGACACAGCTATGAAACTTGGTTACGATTTTAAAATGGGACCTCTTGAAATGGCAGATTCGATGGGATTGGACGAAGTTTTAGCATGGATGGAACAATTGTGGAAAACATTAGGAGAACCAAGGTACCGCCCTTGTCCTATTTTGCGTAAATTAGTACGTGAAAGAAAACTCGGAAAGAAAACCGGCATCGGATTTTATCAATACGATTCGGAAGGGAAAATTATTTATCAAGAAAAATGAATTGAATTCCAGAGGGTAAAATGAAAATATTGGTTTTGAATTGCGGTAGTTCGTCTATTAAATATCAACTGATTGATACCGAAATAAAAGAAACTTTGGCAAAAGGTATGATTGAAAGGATAGGAATGAGTAGCGCTGTTTTAACACATGCCCCGAGAGGTAAAGAAAAAATTAGAATCGTTGGCGAAATATTAGATCATTCTATTGCAATTGAATATGTAGTTGCCGTTTTGATGAGTAAAAATCATGGCGTAATAAAAGATAAATCGGAAATAGACGCAGTTGGTCACAGAGTAGTTCACGGCGGCGAAACATTTTCCGGTTCCGTTTTAATTACTCACGAAGTTATGCAAGCAATTAAAGATAATATTGAACTTGCGCCTCTTCACAATCCTCCTAACATAAAAGGAATTGAAGCCGCCAGAAAACATTTACCCAATACTCCGCAATGTTGTGTTTTCGATACGGCTTTTCATGTCCAAATGCCGCATCATGCGTTTTTATATGGAATACCTTATAAATTGTACAGAAGGTATAAAATAAGAAGATATGGATTTCACGGAACTTCGCATCGTTTTGTTTCTCAAAAAGCGGCGGAAATATTAAACAAACCGATAGAGGAATTAAAAATCATTACTGCTCATCTCGGTAACGGCGCCAGTATGGCCGCCATAAAAGAAGGGCGTTCTATTGATACTTCTATGGGCTTTACTCCTTTGGAAGGTTTGTTAATGGGTACAAGGTCCGGCGATTTGGACCCTTCAATTGTAACTTACATTATGGGAAAAGAAGGACTTTCGATTAGTGAAGCAAATACATTACTGAATAAACACAGCGGATTGGTTGGTATTAGCGGGGAAAGCAGCGATATGCGCGAAATTGAACAAGCAATGAATGAAGGAGATAAAAAAGCAAAATATGCTTTTGATGTTTTTACTTACAGAATTAAAAAATATATTGGCGCATATACAGCCGCTATGGGCGGTTTGGATGTTTTGGTATTCACCGGCGGTATCGGTGAAAACTCGGTGGCTGTAAGAGAAACCGTCTGTGAAAATATGGAATATTTAGGAATTAAAATTGATGCGGAAAAAAACAGATCGGAAAATAAACCTTTGGAAATTTCCGGTAATGATTCGAAAGTAAAAGTCTTTAGAATTCCTACCAACGAAGAATTAGTAATAGCTCTGGATACCGAAAAAATAGTAAAACAAATTTTAAACAAATAGTTGCTCTCAATAATTTTATAAATCCCGCAGAAAAATTTAGCGGGATTTTTTATTTTTATGGCATTAATTCGCTCACTTCCTTAATAGAAAATGAGGATCCTATGGAGTTAAAAATTAAAAACAAACGCGTGCTGGTTACTGCTTCCAGCGCCGGTATTGGTAAAGCAACTGCAATAGCATTTTTACAAGAAGGTTGTAAAGTAGCAATTTGTTCAAGGAACCACGATAATATTTCCAAAGCATTGAATGAAATTAGAGCAATGAATCTTGCCGAACCCGAATGGATTTTATGCGACATAAATAAAAAAGAGGATATTGCCAATACAGTTGAAGTGATGAAAAAGACATTCGGAGGAATTGATATTTTGGTTAATAATTGCGGGGGACCGCCGGCAGGTTACTTCGATAATTTGGATGATGAACATTGGCAAGGTGCGTTCGATCAAGTATTGTTAAGCGCGGTTAGATTTACAAGAGCTGTTTTGCCAGATATGAAAAAAAATAATTGGGGAAGAATAATTAACATTACTTCAATTTCCGTAAAGCAACCGATCGATAATCTTATTTTATCAAATGCATTGCGCAGTGCAGTTGTTGCAATGGCAAAAACTTTAAGTTCCGAAGTAGGAAAATATAACATTACAATCAATAATATTGCGCCCGGTTACACTTTAACAGGCCGGTTGTACGAACTTGCCGTAGAAAGAGCTAAAACAACAGGAGAGTCGCACGAACATGTTCTGGCTTCGATGGCTGCAAACGTTCCGTTAAACAGGTTAGCCCGACCGGATGAAATCGCTTCGTTAATTGTATTTCTTGCATCGGAATTGGCAGGATACATTACAGGTACAACCATACAAATTGACGGTGGAGTTATTAAATCGTTATACTAATTTGATTGGTTAAACAAAAAAAAATTTCCTCATAAATAGAGGACTAATAAAATGATAAAAACAACCGACATTTCGGTTCCGCCCCGTTTTATTAATGATTACGGTTTTCTAAAAAAGCAAGCCGCAAAAAACCTTAAACTTAATTTTAACGAGATCAAAGCGGTTATTATA
>JALSTI010000138.1 GCA_026983795.1 Melioribacteraceae bacterium | reverse complement strand
ACCGATGATGTTGAAGAACGATAAAAGATACTATTAAGAATCATTAAAAATTAATATAAATATAAATCTAGAGAATAAAATGATTAAGTTTAAACTTAAATTAATCTTTATCATATTGATTTATTTTGTTGGAACTAATAAAGTTTTATCGCAATCAAATTTAAAAATAGGACTAAATTTACAAGCGGAAGAACTTTATTACAGACCACATATTAGCTATGATGGTTTAAACTTACCTACAATTAACTTTTTGTTAACATATAATTTTTCAAAGAATTTTTTAGCTGAATTTAATGCGGGATATAAATTACCAACGCTTGATTGGTATTTATTCAACGGTCCGGAAATAGGTATTTCAATAAGCAAGAAAATATTTTTTAACTGGTTATATGCTAAAATCAATTTTACTGTACATTATAACAAAGAAGGTGGTCATGCCGCTCAAACATCGGGAGACGGTATATATATTGGATTATTCCCTTTAATGGGAGTAGGAGTTGATATATTTACATCAAATAATTTTGCTCTCAATTTAATGTTTTTCAAATTATTAAAAGAGAAAATCGGTTATTCTTATTCTGGCGTTGATGAATATCATATAGATTATATTTATAACCTATCCTATTTAATAAGATTTGGGTTTTCGTTCTATTGGAATATCTAGCACAAGAACTAATAAAATTTTTGAATCAATTTTTTAATTATTCCGTGAAAATCCGTTATACCAGCGTTATCCGTGTCCCATCTTTAACCGCAAAGACAGTAAGGCGCAAAGAATATTAAATATAAACTTTTATTAAGCTTTGAGGTTGTTTTTTATTTTTTGTTAAAGTTTTATCCGTGAGTATCCGTTGCATCAGTGTTATCCGTGTTCCTTCTTTAACCGCAAAGACGCAAGGACACAAAGAATTTTAAATATAAACCTTTATTAAGCTTTGAGATTGTTTTTTATTTTTTGTTAAAGTTTTATCCGTGAAAATCCGTTGCACCAGCGTTATCCGTGTTCCATCCCCTCAGTGCAAATCATAAACAATCAGTATTTATCAGCGTCCTATCAGATAAGACCTTATAACCCCAAGCCGGTAATTTCATTCTTTTATCTTTGCCTAACTTAAATATTTTATGAGTAAAGATATCGTTAAACTTGTCGTTAAATACATTTCTTCCCACCGTAAATATTTGTTCTTCCGCTGTAAAATTAAATATTCCAACTATCCGGTCACCATTTTTATTTCGTTCGAATGCGAAAATATTTTTATTGTTAGATTTAATCACATTAAGCTTACCACCTTTAGAACCGTTTAACATAGCTTGGTTAACATGTTTTTCGTGAAATAAAGTTTTATAAATATTTCCAAATTTACTCGGTTTCCAATTGATTGAATCCTTTTCAAAAAAACTTAACCGTTTATTTAATCCGGCTTCCTGACCATTATAAATCATCGGCATTCCGGGAATTAAACATGCAAAAACAGCGCTTATTTCAGCGGCTCCGTCTAATCTTTCAAAGACCGTTCCGTTCCAACTATTTTCATCGTGATTAGATGTAAAATTCATTCTGTATGCATCAGGCGGATAATTGTTTTTTTCTTCTTTTAAATAACTGTAAATATCTGCCGTCTTTTTTCTTCCTTTAGCTATATCATTTAACAAATCTTTTAACTGCCAGTTATACGTCATATCAAAATATTCATGAAGAAAGGGTTCGTTTGCTTCGGCAAGCATAAATACGTGTTTTAATTTATCAAGCTGCGGTCTCACATAAGCCCAAAATTCTTTTGGAACCATTGCTGCCACGTCGCATCTAAAACCATCAATATCAAATTCTTTTACCCAATACTGCATTGCGTCTGCCATTGCACTCCACAATTTTTTATTTGAATAATCAAAATCAATTACGTCGGTCCAGTTTGCAACGGGCAACACAAAATTTCCATGTTCATCTTTAGTGTAAAAATCGGGATGAGTTTTTACCCAAACATTATCCCAAGCCGAATGGTTGGCAACCCAATCGATAATTACATGCATGCCGTATTTGTGAATTTCATCTACCAAATTTTTAAAATCCTTTTTGCTGCCAAATTCCGGATTTATTCCTTTATAATCTCTGACGGAATAATAACTTCCCAGTGTTCCTTTTCTGTTTTTCTTTCCAATAGGATTAATGGGCATCAGCCATAAAATATCGACACCTAATTTTTTTAATCGGGGTAAATGTTTTGCAAAAGCTTTAAATGTTCCTCTTTTAGTAAATTGCCTGATGTTTACTTCATAAATGGTTGAATTGTAACTCCATTGAGGATGAGTTACCGAGACAATTTTGCTCCCAACCAAATAATCCGGGGAACATGAAATATGAAAGAATACAACGGCAAAAACAAAAAGTATTTTCAATTTAAGATTAAACATTATGTTATATGTATGTTTGTTAATTATTTATAAAAATAAACTTTTCCTTAATAACTTTTATAAAAAATATTAATATCTTTGATTTAAAAATTATTGGCGAAATAATCTTATGAAAAAAACCTTAGCCGATCCTGTCGTTAAGTTTTCTATATCGTTTATTGCACTTATTATTCTTTTTATTGTGCTAAAAGAATTACAACATATTTTCATTCCGTTAGTAATTGCATATTTTTTTCTTTTCGTATTTGAGCCGCTCAATAACTTTTTGAAAGACAAAAAAATTCCCGAAAGTTTTGCTATTCTAATTGATTTAATAATAATCTCGTTAATCATTTGGGGAATTTCCCGGTTTATAATCGATTCGTTTGCGCAGTTTGGAGATGCACTTCCGCTTTATGAGCAAAAGTTAAACAGTATTATTCGAAAAACCGCTTCTACATTTGGTGTTACCGATCCTCTTTTTACACAATTTAATTTGAAAAGCATTTTGACGGATATTGATTACGGTGGAATTGCCAGCGGTTTATTTACATCTACGCTCTCAATTTTTTCCACTAGTTTTTTTGTTTTGTTGTTTTTCATTTTTGTTAGCAGCGGTCATTCAAAAATTATTGAAACGATTAAAAAAAGATATGTACAAACCCACACAAAAAGTTCATTAAAACAAATTGAGAAAAAGCTAAAAAGTTCCAAACCCGATTTAATTTCCAGTAAAATTCCGGAAACTGACATTGAAAAATTAAAACTGGAAAAAGAAAAAACGTTTGAAAAGACATTTAAAGATATTACCGAGCAAGTTCAGAAATATATTGTTACAAAATTCCTTATAAGTCTTTCCACTGCAATATTAGTGGCTTTTGTTCTTTGGTTATTTGACATCGACTTTTTAATTGTTTGGGCCGTTCTAACTTTTATACTCAATTTTATTCCAAACATCGGTTCGGCTATTGCGGTTATTTTACCGGCTTTAATGACTTTAATTCAATATGAATCTTTTACATATGCACTGTTGGTAGCGGGAATAATTACAGTGGTTCAAAATATTATAGGAAATATTTTGGAACCGAAAATATTTGGGAATAGATTAGGACTAAACCCTTTGGTAATTCTTCTCTCTCTTTTACTTTGGGGATATATTTGGGGAATTGTAGGTATGTTTATTGCTGTTCCGCTAACTGCAATTTTGAAAATTATTATATCAAATTCAAATTCTCCCAGTCTAAGGTTTATTGGCGATTTAATGGGAAATTAGTTTAACGGTTAATTTTAATTAATAGTTAAAAAATTATTGAGTTCTTCACTGTTAAGTCTTCCTTTTTCTCATCTGAATCTCCAATTTTTATTGTATAAATAAATTTAAAAAATTCCGTTTCCATCTGAAGCTTTATACAAAACTTCAAGTAAACAAAAGATTTTATTATTGTAAATCTAAGGTTCGATTAGTAAGTATGTCATAAAGCTTAGATATTAAATTATAGATTTATAATAAAATAAGATACTAATTGTACATGTTCGGATTATTAAATATCTTCCATCTTTGAAAGAATGCATTGCCACGTAAGAAAGCTATGCCGAGCTGTTTAATGTTTATAGAAGCCGGAGTGAAAGATAAAGAGTATCAAGTAATCGGTTCGATTAAAACTACGAAAATTAATATCATGAAATAGTAAGAATTATTCGCATATTCTATAAGTAGGATATTTCTCCTTAATTATATTTTTCATCGAATCTATTCGGCTTTGCATTTTATTAATTAATAAATTGTACCGGAAATCCGGTTTTAATGAATTCATAAAAGGATAATACTTTGTTCTGCTTATATCATTGTTGCCTTGCTCAATTGATTTAGACCAAACCGAAAAGGCTTTTTCTTTTTCATTTAGAATGCTATATATCTCAGCCAATGATATATAATCGAGTTGTGTGGCATCAGGATCATTTTGGATATATTTTTCATATTCCTTTTGCTGCTGTTTTAAAATTTTCAAGCCTTCTTTTTTCTTATTTAATTTCAACAAATAATAACCGTAAAAATATTCCGGTTTTGTATTAGCAATTTTCATGTATTTATCAGTATACTCTTTAGCCAATTTATAATTTCCTAATGCCGTTTCAATACGCGAACCTAAAAACCACCCTAATACCCACTTTGGATTAATCTTAATCACTTTCTTAAAATACTTATTAGCCAGCTCATACTTTCCGGCACTCAGGTAGGTATCACCCAAATTAAAATTTGAGAAAAGATTATTGGGATCTAATTCTACAGCTTTTGTAGCCCATTGAATAGCAAGCTCATCACACCTCAAATATTTGTAAATATAACTTCTGCTGATTATTCCAAGAATATTATCGGGGGCTAGAACATTTGCTTTTCTTATCCAATAAAATGCTTCATCGTATTTGCCGGAAAATAATTCAATCTGGCCGTAATTCATAATTGCTTGGGTATAATTCGGATTCAATCTTATAGCTTCTTTATAGTTTACTGCGGCTAATTCTTTTTTCCCAATTCCATCATAAGCAGAAGCAAGTGACTTATAAGCTTCCGGTAAGTCGGGATTTATTTCTAAAGCTTTTTTACTTAGCACTATTGCCGAATCGAACCAAGTATTTGCAAACCAATACTTGGTTACTCTTTGGTTATAAGCATCTGCAAGTCCGGCAAGCGCTAACGAATAATTCGAATCGATTTTTAAAGCTTTTTTAAATAAGGAAATTGCTTTTTCATTATCTTCTTTATTGTAATTATAATAAAAATGTTTTCCTTTCAAGTAGAGTGTGTATGCATCAATATTTTCGGTAGGTTTGGTATTTATAAATTTTTTTTCAATCGGTGTTAATTTAGCCGCAAGTTCGCCGGCTATTTTTTGAGCAATTTCTGACTGTATTGCAAATATATCATTTAAATCCCTATCGTAAGTATTAGCCCAAATATGCTCGTCATTATTTGCATCAATTAGCTGTCCTACAATTCTTACTTTATTTCCTATTCTTCTAATACTACCTTCTAAAATTGAACCGGCGCCTAATTCCGTGCCGATTTCCTTAATGCTCTTTTTAGTGTTCTTATATTTCATAACGGAAGTTCGGGAAATAACTTTCAGGTCTGATATTTTAGATAGTTGGGTTAATAAATCTTCTGTAATTCCATCGCTAAAAAAATCGTCTTGTTCATCTTTGTTCATATTTGTAAACGGAAGTACCGCAACTGTTTTAGTATTCTCGGGTAATACGTTAAAAGATTTTGAACTTGTGATGGAAATTATGAAAAAACCTGCCGCTAAAATTACAATTGAATGAAGAACTATTTCCTTAACTTTAACTTTTTGCTTTCCGGGCTCACCGTGAAACCAAGCAATTAATAAAATACTTAAAATTCCAATACTTAAAAGAACTAATGTCGTATCAAATATTTTGGTTGGAAGATTGTACCTGTTTACCATTATATTTGTAATACCGACTATAGTTACGGCAATACTTAAATATACCGCTATCCATTTGCGTACTTTTCGTTTTTTTATTTCTTCAAAAAATCTTCCCAACAGTTATCCTTTATTAATTAGAACAAAAATCAGTTTACATTATGATAAATAAAAGATAAGAATTAATTGCTTTAGATTCATAAAAAAATGCATAAATAAAATATGCAAATAAAAAAGCGGGAAGAAGTTAACTTTTCCCGCTTGTCTTTAAAATTAATCTGATATTTAATTAAATAGCAATTTGAATTCCGACATGAGCGGCCCAATTATTAGCCGATGCCGATGAAGCGCCTTGAACGTCAAGTTCTCTTGATACAATATGATAAACAAATTCGCCAAAGAGACCGGTAACTTTACCGACTCTTATATCAGTTCCGGCTCCAATATTAAAACCAAAAGCTGATTTAAAATTAAAGTCCCCATTTTCAAGTGTTTGACCTTGCTGCTGAACATAATTAATAGCATCATCTGTAAACTCTTGTTTTAGACTGCCCAAATAAGCTCCTCCTCCAACACGTATGAATGGGTTGAAAAAACCAACTCCAAATTTCAGTTTAATAACGGCTCCTATAAAAGTTTGACTAATTTTAACATCGGAGGTTTTTATGTTTGTGCCTTCAAGGTTTTCAAATACCTCAAATGAAAAAGGCACAGCCGAGTAATCAAACTCAGCAAAAAACCCCAATGAACCAAAAGGCAAACCTGTTAAGCTGTATCCCACTTGCGCTCCTACCGGTAAATATCCCGCAGAAGAAGAAGTTTTTAATCCGATCAAATTATCATCAAAAGATGAAGCCCCGTAACCTACATAAACACCAAGGGAAGGCTGTGCAAACATTACCGTTTGAAAAATTACAACCAGCGTGAAAACAAATAAAAGCCTTTTCATTGTTCCTCCAGTTTAATAATAAATAGGATTTATTAAAAAATTAATAATAAAATAATTTTAAAAAACAAAATTTTTATTTATCTGATTGAATTTTCACTTAATTTTTTTGTTATTTTATTTCAATATCAGTAGATTTATTTTAGAATTAAACAACCATAACAAAATGAAATTGAGTGGAATCGTAAATCCAAAACAGTTTATTTTACTCTTCATTATCGTCTTTTCTACTTGTTTTTTTGTTACTCCGACAAACTTGTCACAACTCTTAAATTGGAAAGAATTTAATTTTGAGAATTTAACAATATTTTAAAAAGGATAAATAATTAGTAAGTAACAATGATATGTTTTTAACGTCGTTAACAGCAGTGGAAAGACATGTTAGTTTTTTTATAAGATAAAATACGTCAAAACTGGTCTAAATCAGTGGAAAACTAATTGGGAAAATTAAAGCAGAGATCTAATTTAGGTTAAAAATGAGAATTATAATCCAATTATAGATGTAAATTTTAACGGAAATGATTATTAAAAATATCAGTTAGAAAAAGATTCCCAAATTGAATTCTATTAAAGCTTGCGGCAACATATACTTAGTTTAAAATTAAAAAAAAAGTTATATTTTAATGCAAGACTTACCAAACTAATGGAGAATTATATGAAAAAAATTATTTTATTCTTTTCGTTCATTTTTATTCTATTTTCAACTCATTCCCTATTTGCACAAAAACCCAGTTGGATTGTTGGTGGAAGGTTAGGTTTATCTATTGCAAGCGGAGGGGGCGGTAGTTCCGCCGGACTGCAGTTAGGTCCAATGGCAGAAGTAAAATTTAATAGAAATATGGCAGTAGGTACTGAGTTTAATATTAACACACAAAGCGGCACTCCTATTGAATGGGCAGATTATTTCAAGTATTATTTTGATGTTCCCGGTTCAAAAATAAAACCTTATATTAATGGCGGATTTAGTCTATGGTTTTATACAGGAGGACCTTATTTTGGAATAAGATTTGGGGGAGGAGCTAACTTCCCGATTGCCCCTAAACTCTATATTCCTGCTGATTTACAGCTCGGACCCATTTTTGCTTCGGGCACATCGGTGTTTTATTTTGCAATAACCAGCGGGATAAGATACGAATTGTAAAGATTTGTGAATTTTTTGATTAACTTAAAGACGGCATGTTAAAATGCCGTCTTTAATAATTAATTATATTAATTTAATCCAAAAACAGCCCCAATTTCTAAGCTCAAAAAGCTTGCCGAACCTGAAGACGCAATTAAATTATATTGAAAATTTGCGTCCATCATAAAGTTGGGTGTAATTTTAATTAATGTGCCTCCGCCAAAGTCAATACCAAAATCTGTACTGGAAGAGGATTCGTTACCTCCGCCAACTGTTTGGCCTAAAAACGTAAAAGTTGGTAAACTAACTTTAGAACTACTGAAATGTAAACCGAGTTCAGCATTTGCATAAGGCATCACTTGCCCTCTTTGAAAATAATATCTTGCTCCGAATAAAAGCGGAACAGAACTGAAGCTACCATCTATATCTTTGTTTCCCCATCTAATATAACCAATACTTCCAGTTAGGTCCAATTGATTGATGACCCTATACATAAACATAGCTGAACCACCAATGCCTATATTGTGTCCGTCACCGAAACTGCCAATCGGTAATGCCAATACAACATTGGGTTCAATTGACATTTTCCCAACTTGAGCGTTGGAAATGCTTACAAGTAAAAATAATACAAGAATAATTGCAACGACTTTTTTCATGGCGTGCTCCTGTTTTTTGTGTTGGAATGAGTTAAAATTATTTTATAAATATATAGAAATATTCCAATAATTGTTAATTCCAACTAATTGCTAATTTAAAATAACATTAATTTAAAACTTAGTTTATTAGTTTTTTAATAGCAAATTTCCGTAATAATTATATAAACCATAGTGTACTTATACACATCATTTTATTTGTAATTTTCACTCTAAAGCATTTTATTTCAAGCAATACTTTTCAAAATTATTATCATGTATTCTATAAAGGTAATGTTGTTCTATGGGATTGATATCAATTATCTTTTTTCTATTTGTTTCCGGCTTTTACGCAGGACTCGATCTATTTGCACAAGATTCTGCCCAAACTTATAAATTAAAGGAAATAACTATTAGCGGTGAGGAATTTATAGAACCTAAACCTATTAGTGTAGTAAAAAGAAAATATATCTATCAATCCGATGCAAACTCGGTGAGCGAAATTGCTAAATACATTCCTTCATTAAAACGGCAAACAAACTCGCGAGGAGAAAGTCAGTTATTTCTGAGAGGATACGGAGTAAGACAACTTGCGTTGTTTTTCGATGACATACCACTTTCCATTCCTTGGGATAACAGAATAGATTTGAGCTTAATTCCAACCGAAATGCTAAGTTCAATAATGGTTTTCGGAGGAACACCATCAGTTTTATTCGGAGCAAATACATTAGGCGGTGTTATTTCTATCAAGTCGTTTTCCCCTGGTCCCACAAACTTGTTAAGAAGCGCCGGAACGCAATTCGGATCAAATAGTTACCGGAAATACTTTATAAATTATTCAAATTATTTTAATCGTTTTTCCTATTTCGCATCTTTATCTTACGTTAAGAGCGGAGATTTTAAACTACCGGGGACCCAAAAGGATGTTTACAATAATTCAATATATAGATTAAATAGCCATCGTAAAAAACTATCGGCATTTTTTAAGATTAACTACAGCATATCGGAAAATTCAAAAATCGGATTATCATCATCATTGGTTGACGCACAAAAAGGAGTTCCTCCCGAAACGAATGTGGGTAAACCACGATTTTGGAAAATTCCTTTGTGGAGAAAGTTGGATTTAATTTTGAACGGCGACCATAATTTGGGGCGCGCCGGTTGGTTGAAATATTCTTTCTCCGTTACAAAATTCAATATGCGAATCGACCAATTTACAAACGAAACATATTTGCAATTGGCTAATAATGAAGAGGATAACGATTTTACCGTGTATGGACGCGCAGTTTATTCTTTGTTTATCGCAGGATTTTCAGAATTAAACATTTCTACAAGCAGCTTAAGTTCCGTTCATAAAGAAAAATTCCTAAATACCAACAGTTTTGAAAATACTTTTTCGCAAAACATTTTTAGTTTGGGAACTGAATATGAAATCCATCAAGATAAATTTTCGTTTTTAGCCGGCTTCGGTTTGGATAATCAATACACTCCCCGAACCGGCGGTAAACCTAAACAAAAGAATCAAACATCGGTAAATTTTAAAACCAAATTTAATTATTTCTTTTCGGATAAATTATCCACCCAATTGGTTTACGGAAAAAAAACACGTTTCCCAACGTTACGGGAATTGTATTCGGACGCACTGGGAAGATTTGTTCCTAACCCTAATTTAAGTTCGGAATCAGTCTACAATTTGGAATCGGATTGGAAATATATTGTTAACCAAAACATATACGGGTTTTCAATATTCTATTCATTATTGAATAACGGAATACAAAGAATTGCACTGCCAGAAAATCAATTTAAACGCATTAATAAAGATAAAATCAGAAAATGGGGATTTGAATTAAATTCAAAAATAATTCTTGCAGAAAAGGTTAATCTGAATTTCAATGTTTCTTACTTAAATTCTTTTGCAAAAAATAAAGACGGAGAGTTTAATGATACATTAGAATATAAACCTCAAGTAATTTCCGGGTTGCAATTAAATTATAGTTATAATAAAAACTTGGATTTACTTTTGGAAATGAACTATATTAGCAAGGAATTCGGGTTAAAAGAAGGAAGTCAATATTTTCAAAAGTTACCATCATATTTTCTTTTAAATATGAGAATTGCTTACCGGTTTGAATTGATTAATAAAATCGGAATCGAAACATTTCTACGTGTAAACAATATTTTTGATAAATTGTATTATACTCAATGGGGTTTACCCGAACCGGGAAGGGAATTTTTATTCGGTTTGAATTTTGATATTAAATAAAGGAATAAATATGGGAAAAATTTCAGTATTTGTTTTCAATACTAATTACAACTCGACTAATGCCGCATGCAATATTTTGCAAACTTCGGAATTGATCGATAAGATTAAGATAATTTCAAAAAGCACTCAATTTGAAAATTATGAAACAGTACAAGTTAGTAATCTGTATTCGTCCGAATCAATAAATAAAATAATAACAAACGTCAATTCCGGTTTTGTTTTGTTTGTTACAAAGCCTGATTTGATTAAACTGGGACAATTTGCCGTCGAAAGATTATACAATATAGCTATTGATGCAAATTCGAATTTTATTTATTCCAACTACTATGAATTTAAGGATGGCGAATTAAAGAAACATCCGTTAATAGATTATCAATTAGGCAGCGTGAGAGACGATTTTAACTTCGGCAGTATGTTTTTGGTCTCTGCAAAAGCGTTAAAGTCCATCCAAACCGAGATAAGTGGCAATTATACTTTTGCCGGATTATACGAATTGCGACTTGCTCTTTCCAGAAAATTTTCATTTTTACGGGTTCCTGAATTTCTGTACACAGTTAACGAGTATGATCTTAGAAAATCGGGAGAAAAACAATTTGACTACGTCGATCCGAAAAACAGAAAAGTTCAAATAGAAATGGAACAAGCTTTTACCGAACATTTAAAACGGATAGGTGCATATCTGAAACCGGAATTCCAAAAAATAAACTTTAACGCTGAAAAATTCGATATTGAAGCCTCGGTTATTATTCCCGTTTTCAACCGGGAGAAAACTATTGCAGACGCCATAAAATCGGTACTTACCCAAAAAACAAATTTTAAGTTTAATTTGATTGTTGTGGATAATCATTCAACCGACGGCACAACGGAAATTATCCGCTCGTTTGATGACGATAGATTAATTCACATAATTCCCGCAAGAAAAGATTTGGGAATAGGCGGATGTTGGAACGAAGCTGCTTTTCATCCTGAATGTGGAAAATTCGCCGTTCAACTTGATAGCGATGATTTATATTACGATGAAACAACTTTACAAAAAATTGTCGATAAATTTTACAAAGAAAAATGTGCAATGGTTATCGGCTCGTATCAAATGACGAATTTCAATCTTGAGGAAATACCGCCGGGTATTATCGATCATAGAGAATGGACGCCCGATAACGGAAGAAATAATGCGCTGCGGATTAACGGACTCGGAGCTCCTCGAGCCTTTTATACACCTGTCTTAAGAAATATTAAAGTGCCTGACGTAAGCTACGGCGAAGATTATGCCGTGGGATTAGCAATTTCACGCCGCTATCAAATCGGAAGGATTTATCAACCGGTTTACCGCTGCCGGCGCTGGGAAGGAAATAGCGACGCCGCTTTGGATTTCGAAAGCTTAAACACAAATAATCTTTACAAAGACAGAATTAGAACAATAGAAATTTTAGCCCGGCAAAAATTAAACTCGACCGTAAAGTAAAATGCCGAATCCAAACTTAATTATCCCAAAATCCGAACTTGAGCAATCCGGCTCCTCCGCTTCGCTTTCATCCGGTGTTATTGCATTGTTAAATCAGCAAAAACAAAGCTGGGATTTGTGCCGAAGAAATTATGATGATTTGAACAATATACAAATTAAATCGTTTGATTTTTCTAAAATAGAAATTAAAATTCAATTTAATCCGGGAAGAATTAAATCAACATCGGCAAAAGTTGATAAAGATTCTATAAAAAACAGAAAGTGTTTTTTGTGTTTGGATAATTTACCGGTAGAACAACGGGGAATTCCTTTTAATAAAGACTTTTTAATTTTGTGTAATCCGTTTCCTATTTTTAAAGAACATTTTACAATTGTAAACAAAATGCATGTGCCGCAAACAATTGTTGGAAATTTTCTGACGTTTCTGCAATTGGCAAAAGAATTGGGCGATACATTAACCTTATTTTATAACGGACCAAAATGCGGCGCATCGGCTCCGGACCATATGCATTTCCAAGCGGGATCTAAAGGAGTTATGCCCATTGAAAGCGAATACGATTCTTCCAAAGCATTGTCCGGTAAAATAATTTATGAAAAGGGCAATACCGTGCTTTTTGCCGTTGTTGATAATTTGAGAAAAATGTTTTTTCTGGAAGGTTCGGAGGAAAAAGAAATTGAGTCGGTATTTTATAAACTTATAGGCAAAATGCAGGAACTGCTGGGAATAGATGACGAGCCGATGTTAAACATTATTGGCATGTATGAAAACAATAAGTGGAAGATAATTATTTTTCCCAGAGCAAAGCATCGCCCAGATTATTTTTTCTTAAACGACTCCGGTAAAATTATGGTTAGTCCGGCTGCGGTGGATATGAGCGGTTTGATAATTGTTCCAAGGCATGAAGATTTTGATAAAATAAGCAAAGAGAAGATCATAAAAATATTCGATCAAGTTTGTTTAGGGGAAAATAAATTTTACGGGCTTGCAACAATATAAAAATTTACGGTTAAATAAAATTAACAATCCTTTGTGATTCGAGTATTAGCAATATAGCGTATGTGTGAAAGGTCAAATGTGTAAACTTGCGAAACTTTAGTGAAATAGATTTCTACAAATTGTTTTTAACTTTAAGTACTTTAGGCACTTCAAAAACAGTTTCACAAAGTCGCACAAAGAAAAACAATAGAAATTCTCAATTCATATCCGCCATTTTATATTTATCGAGACTTAACGAAGCGAACCACATCTCGTTGCTAAATGGTTTTTAACTTTTGGTACTTAGGTTACTTAAAAATTCTATCTTGTAATTTGAAAGTTCAACTTGCAATTAGCAAAAATATATTCATCATTACTTTTTACTCAACATTGCTATATCAAGATCATAATCCATTTGCAGACCGAGCCAAAACTCCGGTGACATATTAAAATATTTTGCCAAACGAATAGCAGTATCGGCGGTAATCTTTCGCTTTTGTAAAACAATTTCGTTTATTCTTCGGGGAGGAACGTTTATTGCAACAGCTAATTTATTTTGACTTAGCTTTAGAGGTTTCAAAAATTCTTCTACTAAAATTTCCCCCGGATGAATTGGCGTAAAGT
>JALSTI010000137.1 GCA_026983795.1 Melioribacteraceae bacterium | reverse complement strand
ATAAGAGTTCCCCAGAGTATGCGCGTTTCAATAATTGAAAATTATACCGAGAATGAAATAATTAAGAAAATATTATATTCAAAACTGGAAAAGATTAAAAATTATTACATTCCTATCTCATTATTGGAAATTGCGGTGGAAGATTCGTTCGATTAAAAAGAAAGTATATAAAACAAAAGCTTAAAATCGTGCGTCATTTTCAAACAATCATCTCATTTTAGCTGTAAACAGCAATTTTTTTTTCATTATTTTTAATCAAAATATAACATTTCCTTAAGATTTCCACATTGGCATTATTGTTGGGAATAACTAACAAAAATAAATTTATACTTAAAAATTATTGGAAATTATCCGATAATAAAAAAATAAGAATTGGTCTTAAAAATTTAAATGTTGGCTGTTTTGGACTAATAAAAAACAAAAAGTAAATTTTTAAGTTATCCCGAGGAACCCAAATATTTCTTAAAAATGGGAGCTTAAATAGCATGGAATTGTATTATGAAACCAGTCTTTCGGCATATATCCTTCTACAAGAAGTTAAAAAAGAATTGGATATACGTGAAACACCCGAGGAAAGTTTAAAAAACGGTAATTACAAAAAAATTATTAAAAGATGTTATAAAGTTATCGAGGAAAGATATCCCGATTTAAAAAATCAAGAAAGATTAAAACATTACATCTCAAATATTTTTCAAAAGTAATTTGTTTTTTTAACGGAATTGCAAAAAATTATTGCATGTTTGCAATTTTGATTTACATCATTGTTAGCATTAACGATATTTTGTTTATTTAGGAAGAAAATAAAAATTTAGTTAAATAGCCGATAACAAATGAATTTTAATAGACCGCTTATTAAAGAACAAAACAAAGAAGAAAGACAATCCCGCCAAATTTCCAATAAGCAGTTCAATCTCTTCCCCGAATTTGTCTCCGGCAACAATGAAATATTGGAAACGGAGCAGCCGGAATTCAATAAACTTTTTTCTATTATAACCCATAATATCAGAAATCCGTTCGGAACTTTGTTGGGATTTTCCGATATGCTGGAATTGGAATTTGACGAACTTGATGACGGTGAAAAGAGATTTTTTATCTCCGAAATTAGAAAAAGTGCAAAATATATTTATAATTCTGTAGAAAACTTTATTTGTTGGGCGGCATTGAATAATGTTGATTACCAAATAGATTTTGAAAAATTTGATATTTACGAAGTGGCGCTTGAGGTAGTGCAACTAAACAAAAAAACAGCGGGAAGTAAAAATATTTTAATTAATATTGAGAAAAAACCGGATCAATTTGTACTGGGAAATAGAAATTTAATTACTATTTTAATTAAAAATCTTCTTTCCAATGCAATTAAAAATTCACCCGGAAACTCTCAAATTTCAATCGGTTTTGAAAGTGCCGGTAACGAAATTATAACTTCAATTAAAGACGAGGGAGTAGGAATTGACCGGGAAATTCTTCCTTATCTATTCTCATCGGAAGGTATTTTTAAAGCAATTAAAGAAAATCAACAAAAAGGGGTTGGACTGGGATTGATTCTGTCCAAAAAAATTATTGATGTTCATAAAGGTGAAATTTGGGTGGAGAGTGAAATTAATAAAGGAAGTAAATTTTCATTTTCTTTAATAAAGGTAGAAGTTTTACCGGAGGAAAAGTGACGCAAAACAATATTGCCGAAGCTGAAAAAATAGCTCAAACTTATTTTAGACTTCTAATTGAAAGACACAAACAATTAGGTTACAAAGCGGATGTTATTCCCGATCCAAACAACAAATCGGATACAAACCCGGTTTATTTTTTAAGATTTACGAATGATGAAAACGAATCCAAACTTTACAAAATAATTCCGTTTTCATAAGAGTTTAGTAAATACAGTCTAAAAAAATAATTTCTATTTCAAATAATATTTTTGAAAATAGGTATTTTAATATTATCCGCCGGTCATTTACAAAATTGCCGTCATTTGTTATTTTACCCGGCGGGCTACCGGAAAATTAATTCTTTTTAATTGGTTAAAAAAATTGCTCCGGTTAATAAAAACACTTACGATTCTTTCCATAATTTCTTAAATTTATTTATCTTTTCATTACGTTCTCTGCCTTATTAAAAATTTTGTTAGAGGTTGCTATGTTGGAAAAAGAAATAAAGTTTATTTATGATTTTAACTCTAATTTAGTTAAAGAATTAGGTCTTTATTTTACGTTCGAAGAGTTGCACTCAAACAAAATTCACCCCTCGCTGGTAAAATTCATTTCAGCAGAAATAGATTATCAAATATTTGAAGATAGAAGAAATTTATTGAAAAATTCGGCATTCGATTATTCCGGGGAAAAGATAAACGAATACTTTTCTTTAATTGCCGATGAAATTAAACGGACGAAAAGATTATCTTACGACGATGTTTCGGAAATTTTACAACAAGCAATTGATTTTAACGCTAAATTTCTCACAACTCCCCGCAAAACTTTATTGGAATTTTTATTCGATTCCGCAACGGTTAAAAACGTTCCCGAAATTAAACAAGGCTTAAATTACATTTATTATTATAAATATTTGAAAGATATAATATTAAACTACTTTAAACAAAAAAACCTGATAACTATAAGCAAAGAAGAATTTGAAAAACTGTTGGAAAAAATTGATGCTATAGGTATCGATACTCATCTGAATGAAATTATTGCTACAGCGGTTAATTCAATCAGCGACTTCTTCAATATCGGAAGAATCCCAAAAGATAAAATCCCTTTAGCTTTACTCGATCAATTCCTTTATGAAAAAAATCTGGTTACGCATAGAAAAGTTTTAAGATTGAAAATTCCTAATACAAAATCAATGTATTCAACTTCCAAGTTAGTTTCAATTTTGAAGGATGTTAAAACCGATCCCAATGATTTTATGGAAAAGCTTTCTACCGATTATTATAAAACCGAGATGACAGAAGAGCAGGAAGATAAAATTACAATCGAAAGTTTTGAAGAAGTTCAAATATCCGAAGAACATCTGGAGCCGCAAGTAACA
>JALSTI010000136.1 GCA_026983795.1 Melioribacteraceae bacterium | reverse complement strand
AAAACCAATATTGATATGGATAGCAATTCCTTTTGCTTTTATAGGTACAATATTTTTATTTTATCTCGGTGATTATAATTTGGACAGAGGCGCTTATGCAGGGCTTCTTTTACTTATCGGGCTTTCCGTAAACAATTCTATTATTTTAATAGATTATATTACTTCCTACTATAAGCATACTTCAGCAAAATCTAAAGCTGATTTTAATAAAATAATATCGTTAAGTTATACAAGACTGCGACCCATATTTACAACTACGGTTACAACAATTACGGCATTAATACCGCTTTTGATTTCTGCCGAAACCAGTTTTTGGAAAAGTTTAAGTTTAAGTGTAACAGGCGGAATTTTAATCTCGGCTGTATTGGTAATATTTTATCTGCCGTTAATTTATGGTACTTTTACACTTAAGAAAAGCGGACTTTAATATTTTTGTTGCCATTGTGTTATGAAAAAGTTAAATAATGATTTTTGAAGTAACAGAGAATGTATTTATCGCTATATTTATTTAAAAAATTGGCATTGTAATTACAAAGGTTATTAACTAAGGGAAGCTCTAATCATTCACTTTTGTTGAAGATAGTTTCTTTTTTAATCGATCAGTATTTAATAAATCTTAACTTAAAACATTATAAATATTCAATGGATAAAAAGTGGAAAACAATAAATTTATACCGTTAGAAAATTTTCCTGAGTTTGATGATGAGGAGATGTTAAAGAGATCCGATTTTTTTAAAAACTATGCTAAAAGAAGAAGAACAATAAGAGAGTTTTCATCAACGCCGGTTGATAAAGACATAATTATTAATTGTATTAAAGCTGCCGGCAGCGCTCCAAGCGGCGCAAATAAACAACCTTGGCATTTTGTTGTAGTTCAAAATATTGAAATTAAAAATAAAATCAGAATTGCAGCCGAAAAGGAAGAGCGGGAATTTTATACGAATAGAGCACCCGGAGAATGGTTGGAAGCGCTAGAACCACTCGGCACCCATTCGCAAAAACCCTTCCTTGAGGAAGCGCCGTATTTAATAGTAATATTTGAACGGAAATATGATATTGATACAAACGGAAATAAAATTAAAAATTATTACACTAAAGAGTCTGTTGGTATTGCGGTAGGTATGCTTATTAATGCGTTCCATTATGCCGGTTTAGGAACTCTTACTCATACTCCCAGTCCAATGAATTTTCTTAACGAATTATTAAACAGACCCAAAAATGAAAAGCCGTTTTTAATTCTTGTGGTCGGTCATCCTAAAAAAGAAATAAAGGTTCCGAATATAACGAAGAAAAACATTGAAGAGATCTGCACTTTTTTATAAATTAGAATAATAAAAGTTTTAATAAATAAATTTTTCCGCTTATAATGTATTGCTGAATATTTGATCATTTCGCCATGTTATAATCATCATGTTTACGCTGTCTCCAATTGGGAAATAATGCGATTTGAAACTTGTCATTATATCTTTCATTTTCCCAACGTCTTGATTTGATGTATAATAAAAATATTTTACGGTTGTAGCATCTTCGCTAATCCAATTTTTGTAAGGGTCCACACCAAAATCGGGAAAGTTAAATTCCCTCAGACTGATATCTTTTTTAAGTGTGGAAATAAACTTATCGCAAAGATCGGGGTCGATTGAATTGTTGGTACAAACATAAACAAACGAATTTTTTGGATGCCTCCAATAAAAATTATCTACCGGCTTTATGTTTTGAGTTTCTTTACCGTCAACAATTATTAAGGAATCGTTTATCAGCAAATTGTAACTGTCGGAAAAGTTATTTGTTGTATTATTAAAAGTTAGTTTATAAACACCGGAAATACTGTCCAGTTTTACTGTAGCTTGTGCGGGACCTAGAGCAAGCAGACAAGCGTTTGGCGTATTTATACCCAAAATATCCACATCGATACTGTTCCCTTGTATGCTATACTTTAAAGCTATCTCTTCATTAAAACATCCGTAAATTTTTTCCGTTTTAAGTTGGAGATAAATTTGTGGCTCAGACGGTTTTTCGGCATTAGGATAAGCTTCTATAACTCTAAAATCTATTTTACTGTTAAGAGGATTTATCTGATGTTGTGGCGGTTCAACAATATCGCAGCCCGCAATTAAAATTAGAATTAAAATAGGAATGATTAAATTTACTCTTGAATTTTTCATTTCACACCCAAGTGAAATAATTAATTTATTTTTAAATACTAATTAAACTAAAATCAAAAATAAATTCAATGCATTTATTGAGTATCTGCTATTTAAAATGTAATGATTAATTTTAGCCGGAATTAAAAATCAAGAGGTGAGTCGATTACCAAAAAGGACATTAAAGCGTTGGGGTAGAAATGCCCAACGTTTCAAAAAAGTTGGGCATTTTAAATATCAATTAATCGATCTGCCTATTTACGGGATTATTTGTATCCATACTTTTAAATTTTTCTACCAGTCGCTGCGGTTCGTGAATTAATGTAGGTAAACATTGCGTGCAAATCCATGTCGCTTGTTTAGCGAAGGTAATTGATACAAGCGGAATTGTATTTTCGTCTCTGTTACAACTTATACATACTTTTGTACTTAAATTATCGCTCATTTATGTTCTCCTTTATTTTTTCTATTAATTGTGCTGCATAAAATAATTTAGATTCGTCAAATAGATTAGCCATCAATTGCATACCGACCGGTAAATTATTTTTGCTCAATCCTATTGGAATATTCAATGCCGGAATTCCGGCCAGATTAGCCGGAGTAGTATAAATATCGTTCAAATACATTTCAAGGGGATCGTCGGATTTCTCACCGATTTTGAAAGCAGTCGTCGGCGTTGTTGGGGTTAGAATTAAATCAACTTTTTCAAATGCATTATCGAAATCTTGTTTTAATAATCTTCTTACTTTTTGAGCTTTTCTGTAATATGCATCGTAGTAACCGGAAGATAAAACATACGTTCCTAACATAATTCTACGCTTTACTTCGGTTCCAAAGCCTTGAGAGCGGGATTGTGTGTACATATCGTCCAAATTAGAAATGCCAGCTGCGCGAAATCCGTAACGTGCACCGTCGTACCTCGACAAATTAGAAGAAGCTTCCGCAGTTGTTAAAATATAATATGTTGCAATTGCATATTCGGTATGCGGCAAAGAAATACTTACAAAATCAACATTTAATTTATTTAAGTTGTTAATAACATTTTCAACTTTGATTTTAATTCCTTGGTCCAATCCCTCGCCAAAATATTCATCCGGAATTCCTATTTTTAATGTTTTAGTTCTTGTTTCATTTTGTTCGGAAATTAACAATTGATAGCTTGTGGAATCATTAACATCTTTTCCGGAAATTAAATCCAAAACCAATTTGATATCTGAAATATTATTAGCAAAGGGTCCGATTGAATCGAAAGAGGAAGCAAAGGCTGTTAGTCCGTACCGGGAAACTCTGCCGTAAGTCGGTTTTAATCCGTACACGCCGCAAAATGAAGCAGGTTGACGGATTGATCCGCCGGTATCGGAACCGAGGGCAACATCGCATAAATTTGCCGCCACGGCAACAGCCGAACCGCCGCTGGAACCTCCGGAAACTCTTGTTTTATCGTAAGGATTTTTTACCGGACCGAAAGCGGAAGTTTCATTAGATGAACCCATCGCAAATTCATCGCAATTGGTTTTTCCGATTATGATTGCATCTTCTTCTAATAATTTTTTTACCGCAGTTGATGTATAAAGCGAGCGGAAATCTTTTAAAATTTTGGAAGAGCAGGTAAGGGGTTTATCTTTAATTGCGAGATTATCTTTTATTGCAACTACAAGTCCGGCAGCTTTCCCCGCAGTTCCGTTTTTAATTTTTTGGCTTATTTTTTTTGCTGCTCCGGTTGCGTCCGGAAAAATAAAATTAAACGCATTTAAGTCTTTATTCTTCTCAATAGCATCGAGAAAGAATTCCACGTTATCAATAAGAGAAAGCCCGTTGTTGCGAACTTTCTCTAACTTTTCAGAAAAATTTTTATAGCTATTCAATGGAAGATTTGCTTGTAGTTAATGATTCCGTTATGGTGAAGAATGTAAAACGGACAAGTTACTTTTTATCGTCGTCCGTAAGTTCTTCTTTTACCTCTTTTACGTCTTCTTCAACTTCTTTGATAGCTTTTTTAAATTCTTTCATTCCTTTGCCCAAGCCTTGAGCAAGTTCCGGAATTTTTTTAGCGCCGAAAAGGATTAAAATTACCAAAACGATTAGTATTATTTCCGGTGCACCTATATTCCCAAACATTTCATACCTCAGATTGTTATTAAATTACTAACCAACGAATTAAATATAAAGGTTCCATCCGTATTTCCCAAAAGAGGATCGCAATTTCTTTCAGGATGCGGCATCATGCCCAATATGTTTCCTTTTTTGTTTACGATTCCCGCAATGTTAAGTTTAGAACCGTTCGGATTCCATTTCCCGGATATTTTACCGTCTGAAGAAGAATATTGAAACACTATTTGATCATTATCTTCCAATTGTTTTATGGTATCTTCATCAGCAAAATAATTTCCTTCCGCATGTGCAATAGGAAGTTCCAAAACATCTTTAGGAATATCCGAAGTAAAAACAGTATTTTTATTTACAACTTTAATGTAAACATTCTTACAAATAAATTTAAGCGAATTATTTTTCAACATAACGCCGGGTAATAATCCTGCTTCCAGCAAAATTTGGAATCCGTTGCAAATGCCAATAATAATTCCGCCTTTTTTTGCAAAATCAATAACCGAATTCATTATGGGTGAAAACCGGGCAATAGAACCGGTTCTCAAATAATCTCCGTACGAAAATCCGCCGGGCAAAATTATAACATCGCTATTTTGCAAGCCGGAATCTTTATGCCACAAAAATACCGTTTCGTAACCCAGATTTTTATTCAATGCGTAAAACGAATCGTGATCGCAATTGGACCCGGGAAAAACAACTATGCCGAATTTAGGTTTCATCTACTTTTTCATACTTAAATTCGAAATCTTCGATTATCGGATTTGACAATAATTTTCCGGCATATTCTTTTATTTCTTTTTCCACTACTGTTAAATCATTTGAGTGTACAAAAAACTCAATATATTTACCGATTTTTGTATCCGATACATTATTGAATCCCAGCAATTTTGCGCCTTGTTCGGCAGCTTTTCCTTGCGGGTCTAAAATATCTTTTCTTCTTTTTACTATTACGGTTGCTTTGTACAAATTTTTCTCTCTTATTTAATGTTTTCCGTTCTTACGTTTTTGTTAAAAATTAAATTAAAAATATGTCTGAAAATTCCAAATAAAATTATAGTTAAAAGTAAATAAAAAAGAGCTGAACCATCCGTAATTATAACTAAAAATAAGGCAATAATTATCAAACCCAAATAAATCGGTTTTTCTTTAAACATATCTTTATGAACGCGCGGTAACGCATTATATTTGATTTTACTAACCATTAAAAACGATAAAAGAAGGATTAAAGGAATCACATAATAATCGTACGGATGGATAATGTTTCCGTTTTCGGTCATTGAAATAACAAGCGTAGCAATTGTTGCCGCAGAAAGCGGAATGGGTAAACCGCTGAAATCCCCTTTTTTATGAATTTCTTCAAGTTGAACATTGAATCTTGCTAATCTAAAAGCTCCGAACAACAAAAGCAGCAAACTGATAATAACGCCGATGACATTATATTTGTATAAATAACTTACATAAATAAGAAAAGCGGGAGCGGCGCCGAAGCTTACAACATCGGCAATGGAATCCAATTGAACTCCGAATTCGCTGCTGGTTTTCAGCAAACGCGCAACTATTCCGTCAGCCAAATCAAATATTGCGGCAATAAATATCCAAATTGCGGAAAGATAGAAATTACCCTCGTATGCATAAATTATCGATATAAATCCGCTTACAATATTCATTGCAGTTACGGTATTTGCTATGTAAGCTTTTTTAAACAAATTAATTTCCGTTTACTTTTTCAAATAAAATTGTTTCTCCGCCTTTAACAATATCGCCTTCTTTCACCATTAATTTCCATCTTTTAGAAACCATAACATCCGAACGGCTGCCGAATTTTATCATTCCAAAACGTTCCCCGATTTTTACGCTATCGTTTAACTGTAATGTACTTACTATTCTGCGGGCAATAAATCCCGCTACTTGAGTAAATAAAACTTTTCCATCCTTACCTGAAATTCCCACTTCGTTCCGTTCGTTCCGTTCATCGGCTTTATCATGGAATGCGACTAAATATTCACCCTTATGATAATGAAGATAATCAACCGTTCCGGTAATCGGAATTCTGTTTACATGTACATTTAACGGTGACATAAAAATAGAGATTTTCCAAGAATCGGCTTTAATAAATTTATCTTCGAAAATTTCTTTGATTATTATAATTTTCCCGTCAGCCGGAGATACAATAATATTGGGTTTATCAGGCGGAACTCTTTCGGGGTCTCTGAAAAAATAAAGCGTAAATCCCAAAATTAATATTCCCAATATTACTAAACCGAGTTTTACGTAATTATTATTTACAAAGAACGAAATTGAAATAATAACAAATACTAAAATTGCCGTTATTCCAATTGTATTGTATCCGTATTTTGTAAACATTTCGTCCTTATTATTAAAAATAGTAAATTACTAAAATAATATAAAATAAAGTGAATTTCATTGTAAGTGATAATTTCATTAAATTTGAGAAAATGTTAATGCAAATAAATACAAAAAAGTATAGACGGAGGAAAAATGAAAGGTAATTTGCAAGGAATGATGAAGCAAATACAAAAAATGCAAGCCGAAATGGCGAAAGTTCAAGCTGAATTGGAAAATAAAACCGTTTCCGCAGAAAGCGGCGGTGGAATGGTTAAAGCCGTTGCTAACGGTAAAAAAGAAATAATTTCACTTGAAATTGAAGACGAAATTATAAACGGCGGCGATAAAGAAATGTTAGAAGACTTGGTTGTAGCAGCAGTAAATAAAGCTTTGGAAGAAGCCGGTAAAATGGCTGAGGATGAATTGGGTAATATTACTAAAGGAATGATTCCTCCCGGTTTTAATATTCCCGGTTTATAAAATCTATTTAAATAAATTTACAGGATTTCCAATTGTTAATAGCAGAACCGTTACAAACGGCAATAGATGAGTTGAGTAAACTTCCGTCAATCGGTAAAAAAACAGCTCAGCGTTTAGCGCTTTATTTGCTTAAAACCGATACCGAAGACGTCGAAAGATTAGCGGAGTCTATACTTGACTTAAAAAGAAAACTCAGATTTTGTAAAATTTGTTTTAATATTTCGGTTGATGAAGTTTGCGAAATTTGTTCCAGTCCTAAAAGGGACAAAAGCATAGTTTGTGTGGTTGAAGAAGCCAGCGATATAATAGCAATCGAAAAGACAAACGAATACAACGGACTTTATCATGTTTTAGGCGGCGTTCTTTCGCCCCTTTCGGGAATGGGAATTGATTCCTTGCATGTAAAAGAGTTATTGGACAGAATAAGCGAAGGAACTATTCAAGAAGTTATACTTGCTCTTAATCCCGATACGGAAGGAGAGGCAACATCGCTTTATCTTGCTAAAATATTAAAACCGATGAAAGTAAAAGTAACAAGAATTGCCAGGGGATTGCCGATGGGCGGCGATTTGGAATTTGCCGACGAAGCAACAATAGGTAGGGCAGTATTGAATAGAATCAGTTTATGAAAAATGATTGGTTTAAAAATTGGTTCGAGTCCGATTATTATTTGCAAATCTATAGTCATAGAAACCTTTCCGATGCTAACAAATTAATAAATTTAATTTTTAATAATATAAATCTTGCCCAAGGCGCAAATGTTTTAGACGCCGCTTGCGGTCCAGGAAGACATTCCTTAATTCTTTCGAAAAAAAATCTTAATGTTTACGGATTCGACCTTAGTTTGAATTTGTTAAAAATTGCAAAAAGTTCTTTAAGTTCGGAAAATATTCAATTTAGATTATTCCGCTCCGATATCAGAAAAGTTTGCTTGAAAAAATTATTCGATGCGGTTTTTCTTTTGTTTACAAGTTTCGGATATTTTGAAAGCGACGACGAAAATTTTCTTTTCCCAAGAAAATCTTATTTGCTGTTAAAATCTAACGGATATTTTATTATCGATTATTTCAACGAAAGTTTTGTTAAAAATAATTTAGTACCTAAGAGTATTAAAAAAATAAACGGAAACGCTATTTCGGAAGAAAGAACCTTAATTGATAATACGGTTGTAAAGAAAATAGAAATTATGAACGGAAATAGGAAAAAAGTCTTTTTTGAAAAAGTAAAACTTTACGATAAAAATTTTATCATTGAAAAATTTGAAAATATTGGGTTTAGTGCATATAAGATTTTTGGAAATTACGAGGGGGATTCTTTTAATAAGAATGAATCTGAACGATTAATAATCATTTTTAAAAAATGAAACATTTAGTAATTATTTTATTCGGTATTGTTATTTTGAATAGTTGTGAATTGCTTCAAACGCGTAATGCGGAAAAGCCGGTTTCCCAGCGTTCCGATTTTATAGTTGCAACTACGCCGCAGCAATTATTTAAAAATTTGCAAGATGCTTTCCGCGAAAAAATTCTCAGAAATTATGAAGTTTGTTTTGTAGACACTTCGTTTCTTAAAAAGAAATATGTGTTTATTCCGTCTGCAGGCTCAATTGTTAAATATAATATTTTATCGGATTGGGATATCGATGCGGAAAAACAATACTTTACAAATTTGATTTCGAAAGTTAAAGAAAAGGATGCGATAGTGTTAAATTTATTTAACGAAGAAAATACATCGCAAGGAGACAGCGCACAGTATGTATTCGATTATAAAATTTCATTCCCTGTCGATGATCCGAATATTCCAAATGAATATGAAGGAAGCGCGCAATTTACAATAAATTTAGACGCCAATAACCAATGGGTTATTACTAAATGGCAGGATTTCAAAAAAGAAAATTTTCCCAGTTGGAGTGAATTAAAAGGTAGATTTTACTTATTTTAATTTTTCGTAAATTTTAATTAATAAACCATATCGAAAAGATTTTTATGAAATCGTTTTTGAGTTTACTTTTTATAATGTTTCTGATGCTTGGTTGTACAAATCCTTTTGCACCTAAATTGGATAATTCAATCGGCTCTAATGCATCGCTTATTAGTGATCAATCAACAGTCGAGGGAGTTTTCAGGAATTTTCAATACGCATATACATTTAAAGATACTACAATCTACGGAAAATTATTAAGCAGCGATTTTACTTTTGTTTACAGAGATTATGATAAAGAAATTGATGTGGCTTGGGGAAGAGACGAAGAAATGAGAGTTACAAACGGTTTGTTTGCAAATTCCGAAAGAATTGATCTTGTTTGGAATAATATTATTTCCGCAACGGGCGATTCAACAAATATTGTGAGAAGTTTTAATTTAACGGTTACGTTTAATCCGACCGATATTATTTTTGTTGACGGAAGGGTTAATATGGACTTAAAAAGAAATGCCCAAAATAAATGGCAGATAGTTAACTGGATTGACGAATCAAACTTTTAATAATATGTTTTTATTTCTTTTATCAGAATCTTTTAACATAATTAAACGAACTAAATTTGCCACAATAGTTACAATTCTTACTACAAGTATTGCAATTGTTCTGGTTTCGCTCTCTTTATTCTTAATTTTACTTTCGCACAAATTAGACCAAACAATAAAAAGTCAAATAAAGATAACGGTATTTTTGGAAGATTCACTTGGTCATAAAGATATAACCACATTAAAAAAGCAAATCTTACAAGATGCGATGGTTGGGAATATCAAGTTTATCTCTAAAACTCAAGCAAAACGAGATTTTATAAGAAAAACGGGACGGGACTTTTCTGAGATTTTGAAGGTAAATCCACTTCCGGCTTCGTTTGTAATTTCTCTCAATTCAAAAAATATAAGTATTAAAAAAATTGAGCATTTTGTTAATAATTTGAAGCATCTATCCGGAGTTACCGATGTTGTTTATAATTACAGATTAACAATAAGAATATTGCATTTTTTAAAATCCATCCGGTCTATAATTTATATAAGCTCGTTCTTGTTAGTTATAATTTCTATTTATTTGGTATATACCACAAACAGGTTGGCAATTTTATCAAGATTGGATATCTACGAAATTATGAAACTTGTAGGCACAAAACTAAGCACTATGAAAATTCCGTTAGTAATAAACGGTATAATAATCGGTATTATATCATCTGTTTTATCTTTCGGTGTTTATTATGTTGCTATTCATTTTATTACCAAGATTTATCCCAAAATTACCGGCCAAATTAATTTATACCAGTTGAGTATAGTCCTTCTAATTATAGGTGTTTTATTAGGAATGTTAGGCAGTTATTTCTCAACTAAAAAGATTTCACTAAAAATTTAATTAATACGGGAAAATACGGATGAAAAAAAAGAGAATTGTTATTACAGGGGGAGCAGGATTTTTGGGTTCGCATTTATGCGATAAATTTATTTCCGAAGGTATGGAAGTAGTTTGTATTGATAATCTTTTAACCGGAAACATCGAAAATATTTCGCATTTATTTGGTAATGAAAATTTTCAATTTATTAAACATGATGTAACAAATTTTATTTTTGTCCCCGGAAAAGTTGATTATATTCTTCATTTCGCTTCTCCGGCAAGTCCAATTGATTATCTTCATTTACCGATTCAAACGCTTAAAGTAGGATCGCTTGGCACGCATAAGGCTTTAGGACTGGCAAAAGAAAAAGGGGCAACGTTTTTACTTGCTTCCACTTCCGAAGTTTACGGAGATCCTGAAGTGCATCCTCAAAGTGAAGATTATTGGGGAAACGTAAATCCAATTGGTCCGCGCGGTGTTTACGACGAAGCAAAAAGATTTGCCGAAGCGTTAACTATGGCTTACCACAGATATCACGGAGTAGACACCAGAATAGTAAGAATTTTTAATACTTACGGTCCAAGAATGAGATTGAATGACGGAAGAGCATTACCGGCATTTGTTTCGCAAGCGCTTAATAACCAGGATGTAACGGTTTTCGGGGATGGTTCGCAAACCAGAAGTTTTTGTTACGTAAGCGACCAAATTAACGGAATTTACAAACTTTTGATGTCGGATATACATGAACCTGTTAATATTGGAAACCCCTCCGAAATTACAATTAAAGAATTTGCCGAGGAAGTTATCAGACTAACTAATTCGAATAGTAAGATTGTTTATACTCCGTTACCTGTAGACGATCCGAAAGTAAGGCAGCCCGATATTTCAAAAGCTAAAAAACTGTTAGGTTGGGAACCGAAAATAAGCAGGGAAGAAGGATTAAAAATGACTATTTATTATTTTCAAAATTCTTTGCATAAAAAATAACGCATTGTTTACGTAGTTTTTTTGTATCTCTTATTAAACTAAGTATTTCGGCATTTTCTCAGGTAAATTATTTCCGGAACATTATTCATTCCAATCACTCAGGCAGATCCGTATTTTGTCTTTACGTAAAGCATTAAAATAAAATTTTGATAAACTTTGGCTGATATTAACCAATATTATACAATTTTATTGTAATGATAAAAGGATGTTTCGAAATAAAGCAATTTTCCCATCATTTTACACCGGTTTTTGCTTTATATCAAGATTTTATTGAATTTTGATTTATATCACATTGGCATTAATATTGCACTCTCTTAAACATTTTCAACAAATAAATTGTGAAAATGGAACAAAAAGAGACTATTTTGCTGCTAAAGAACGATCAAGTTACAATTGATTATTCCCAAAACGAAACAGAAAGGGAATTTAGCATCAGATCGGAAGTTGAAGATTTATTAAACTCAAGACCAGACTATTTATTAAGCAGCAGAATAAAATTCTATTTAGGAACTGTTTACTTTGTAGTTTTAGCGTTTTTATTTATCAAACTGTTTTTCTAAATTAGAAATTGAAGCCATTGCAAGCCAAATTGCAATTGGTAATCAACTTAAATATATTTCGATTACTAATTGCCCCGTGGTGTAATGGCAACACAGAGGTCTCTGGAACCTTTGTTCCGGGTTCGAATCCTGGCGGGGCAACAGGTTTAATACCTATCAGTAATATTCCTCTATAATAAGTTTTCATTCTATACTCTTATTTTTTTCCCGTCTTTTATCATTTCCTTAAAAATATTTGAATTTTTTGATGTGCTCAAGGACACAACTAAAAACTTAAAAAGTGATAAATTTCGAACAAAAATTTTATCTTCTAAAAATTTAAGGAACTGTATGAAGGTTAAATTTGAGGACCTAATCGCATCAACAACTTATGAATTTGTTAGCGATTTTTATAAAGGAATTGCGAGAGCAAAAAAGAATGGCAGATGGGGAATATTGAATAATGAAGGTGAAGAAATTGTTCCGTTTGAATATGAAGACATTGTATCTTTATCCTTTAGCGGCGGTTTAATCGGTATTAAAAAAAATGGAAAGTGGGGTTTTATAAATAGAAACGGCGAAACAGTAATTCCAATAAAATATGATGCGGTTTTCCCTTTTTACGGGAAATTTGGCGTTACTAAAGTAATGTTGGATAATAAATGGGGAATAATTAATAAGGAAGGCGATGAAGTGACAAAAATAAGCTATTCGAAAGTTGAATTATTCGGACGCGGCATTGCCCTTAGCGAAGAAGACGGAAAACTCGATTATATTTCATACGAGCATTCTCTTAAAAATTTTAGAAACACAAAAGAATAATATTTATCGACATTTCGTTAATTTCATTTCATAACTGCAGCTCATTACAAATTAAGTCTTTTTTGACTTGTTCAAATTTTGAACGATTTTTATCTTAATAATTAAACTATAAATTTGTGAAAAAAAGTAATTTTTTTCTTCAAAAAATTATAGAAATCAATATATTGCTAAATTAAATATTAACCTTTTGGAATTACATTCCTATTTTAAGGAGGGCTTATGAGTAACTCATCGGACTTTTTATTATATGTTCCTATCTTTTCTGACTTACCAGAAGAAACAATCGATAAAATATCTCAAGTTGGATTCACTAGGAAATATAAAAAAGACAGTATCATTCTTATGGAAGATGAAGTTGGGGGCGCATTATTTATAATTGTTAAAGGTAAAGTAAAAGTTACAAGAACAAGTAACGACGGCAGGGAAGTTATATTGAATATTTTATCCGAATCGGATATATTTGGTGAAATGGCATTATTAGACGGTCAAACAAGATCGGCAACAGTAAGCGCTTTAGAAGAGTCGGAACTTTTTATAATCCAAAGAAATCACTTCTTGGAATTTCTAAAAGAACATCCTGAAATTTCGATTGCGTTAATGCAAGAATTATCAAAGCGATTAAGATCCGCCGATATGCAAATAAAATCACTTTCGCTAAAAGATGCGGAAGGTAAAGTTGCGACAGTTATTTTACAATTAGCCAACGATATCGGAAAGATTAAACAAGGTGTTGTTGAAATTGAAAAATTGCCTTTGCAACAAGATTTGGCAAATATGGCGGGAACTTCAAGGGAAACAATTTCGAGAACTTTACATTCTTTTGTTAGAAAAGGTTTAATTGAAATGGAAGGTTCCAAGTTAAGAATTTTCCATTACGAAAAATTTAAAAATATGTATTCGTAAGGGTTGTATATTTTTATATAAAAAAAGGCGGTGTAAAAACCGCCTTTTTTATTTTTAAATCGAAACGTATTATTATTAATACATTCCGTCCATTCCTCCCATACCGCCTGCAGGCATAGCAGGAGCTTTTTCTTCTTCTTTCTTTTCATAAACTACGGCTTCTGTTGTAATTAGCAATGAAGAAACAGAAGCGGCGTTTTCCAAAGCAGTTCTGGTTACTTTAGTAGGATCAATAACCCCGGCTTTGAACAAGTCTTCGTAAACTTCGGTAGCGGCGTTAAAT
>JALSTI010000135.1 GCA_026983795.1 Melioribacteraceae bacterium | reverse complement strand
TTCACCGTAATCCGTACAATGTATTTTTATCGACAAAAAAATTACATGGAACAGCGATTGCGAAAACCAGTTTACAAAAGAGTTACAAGTATGATGTAACAGAGAGAATATTGAGTACCTACGATAAATTATACAATTGTTTCTTCGAAGATGTGAAATTATTGAACAAAAATAATTTCGTTGACATTTCCTTTGAAGATTTGGAAAAAGATATTTTTGGCGTTATTAAAAATATATACAACTCAATTAATTTGGGAGATTTTGAAAATATAAAACCGGCGTTACGAAAATATATGGATGAAAATAAAAACTATCAGAAAAATAAATATCCCAATTTGGAAAAATCGCTTAAGAAAAAAATATATAATAGATGGAAAAAGTATTTTGATTATTGGGGCTATGAGAGCTGATTTAATTAAAAACTTAACAATGATTATTAATTTATAGTTTGGTAGTTTATAAAGCAATTTTTATAGGAAATAAATGAGTAAGAATCAAAATAATGAGTGGAAACCGACAAAGTTTTGGAATAAAAATTACTTTTTACTTTGGCAAGGTCAATCGGTTAGCAGATTAGGTTCGCAAATGTATTTTATGGCAATGATGATTTGGATTACCGATCAAGTCGGTTCGGCTAGCTTATTGGGTTTAATGGGTATGATAGGCGCAATACCGGCGCTTTTATTTACTTCAATTGGCGGAACCTTTGCCGATAGATTTTCGCGTAAAACAATTATTGTATTTAGCGATTTGTTAAAAGGTGTAGCTATTCTTTCATTAGCATATTTATTTTATACCAGACCAAATTCAACGCCGCTAATTATAGCATGGTTACTTGGAGTAGTGGCTTTTTCCGGTTTTGTACAATCATTTTTTATGCCTGCTATTGCCGCTTCGGTTCCCGAACTGGTTCCCAAAGATAAATTAACCAAAGCGAATACGCTCGGTCAAGCTTCCGTTCAAATTTCTCAAATTTTAGGTTGGTCGTTAAGCAGTACGTTGTATGTTGTTATAGGAATACCCCTTTTGACGTTAATTAACGGTATTACTTTTATCTTTTCGGCTATTAGCGAAACGTTTATTACAATACCGCAAAAGTTACCTGAAAAGTCAAAGTCGCTTGGTAAAAAAGCGGGTTCATTTAAAAAGGAATTTAAAGAAGGATTGAAATACGTTTGGAAAGATAGCGGTTTAAAGAAATTGGTTTTGGCTTCGGTATTAATTGGTTTTTTCTCCACCCCTATCGTTTTGCTCCTGCCTTTTTATACTAAAGTTGTGCTTAATGTTAGCGAAGCTTATTTGGGATTATTGTTTTCGGTTAATGCAATAGGAACATTGGCCGGTTCTATATTTGCCAGTGTGGTTAAAACAAAACCCGAAGGAAAAACCAAGTTGATTGTATTATTTATGATATTTAATGCCGTTAACCCAATTTTACTGGGCTTTACATCGAATTTTGTTTTTGGCGGTATATTATTATTTTTAGGCGGTGTATGGAGCGGTTTCATACAAATTCATATTAGAACGGTAATGCAACTGAGAACGGAAAGCAGAATCCGCGGAAGGGTTTTCGGTTTTATCGGTACTTTATCCGGTTCGTTAACTCCTTTGGCAATGGCTCTTTCGGGCGTTATTGCGGATGTTACAAATAAAAATATTCCGCTTATTTATGGAACAAGCGGTTTTATTATGCTTATAATCACAATTATTGTCTGGTTTAATCAGGATATTAGAAAGTTTCTAACAATTCACGAAGACGAAATACTGGAAATGGATATTCAAAATAATTTAATTAATAGGTAAAAAAATAAGGAGATACAATTATGGCATGGGACGAAACAGAAGATAAAACGATTTACAAAGTTGTTATTAATCATGAAGAACAATATTCAATTTGGCCGGCTGACCGTGAAAATGCACCCGGTTGGAAAGATGTAGGGAAACAAGGTACAAAACAAGAGTGTTTAGATTATATAAAAGAAGTTTGGACCGATATGCGTCCCTTAAGTCTTCGCAAAAAAATGGAAGAGATGGAAAAACCGGAAAAAGAAAATTCCGGCAACGAAGAATAATTTAATTACTGTTAATTTATGAACGTCGGTTATTCAAATAATAAATCGGTAATTGATTTAAACAGATGGATTATTAATATTAATCCGCGACCTAATGCGGTCAAACGGTTATTTTGCTTTCCGTATGCCGGTAGTAGTTCCGCTGTAGTTTTCAGAAAATGGGCGTTTGATCTTCCTGATTCCGTGGAAGTTATTCCGGTTGAACTTCCGGGTAGGGGAGCAAGATTAAATGAACCTCTTGAGACAAGGGTAGAACCTTTGGCAAAAAGGATTGCAAAAGTGCTAAGTAATTTTTCCGATAAACCGTTTGAAATATTTGGGCACAGCATGGGTTCTCTAATAGGTTATGAGGTTTCCAAAATTTTAACAGGTCATTATCGTCTTGTTCCCCAACGGTTATATGTATCTGCGCATCAAGCCCCGTATTTGGAAAGGAATTCGGTTGTTATGCATAAACTTTCCGAAACGGAATTTCGAAATGAGTTAAGAAATCTAAACGGAATGGAAGACGATATTTTGAATAATCCCGAACTTATGGAAATATTTTCACCCATTATACGCGCCGATTATGAAATTTGCGAAACTTATAAATTTAACGCCGGCAAGCTTGATATACCCGTTATTGCTTTCGGCGGAATGAAAGATAAAACCGTAAAATATGAACATTTGCTCGGATGGGAAAATATAACTTCCAATAAATTTGATATTTATATGTTAGATGGCGATCATTTTTTTATTGTTAAAAATCAAAAGGAATTTTTAACATTGTTTAAGAAAATACTTTTAAACAATATAAATTGAAACTTGATAATCTAAATATTAAGCTTAATAATAGTAACGTACTTATTTATTTGATGGATTTTAATGCCGGAAGCGAGTGTACTGATCAATTCTTAAGTTTCTTAAACACAGATGAAAAAAAGAAAGCTAATAAATTTCACTTCGAAAAAGACCGCATACATTATATA
>JALSTI010000134.1 GCA_026983795.1 Melioribacteraceae bacterium | reverse complement strand
GTCATTTGCATTTTCATGCCCGATTAATACTTGATAAACCGAATGATCTTCTGTGGAAACCCCTAATCCGGATGAAGAATTAGCTTGCGGATCAATATCAATTAAAAGAGTTTTATATTCAGCGGCGGCAATTGACGCCGATAAATTTATTGCGGTAGATGTTTTGCCAACACCTCCCTTTTGATTTGCTATTGCAATAATATTAGCCATAATTTAAAATTTTCTCATGTAAGCGGAATCAAAAGTAAAATTACTTATAATCCGGCTTCTATTTAGTTATTAATAAAGTGTAACGGACAAAGTTATAATTTTAAAAATAGTTTCACAAATTACAATTCTATTTCTTGTCCGTATTCCAATACCAAAGCTTTTTTCCCGATTTTTTCAACTTTATGTTTAAATTCTTGCGGATCGGCTTTAATAACCGGAAAAGTATCGTAATGCATTGGAATAACAATTTCCGGGTTAACAAATTCAACTGCTTTTACCGCGTCGTCAATTCCCATAGTAAAATTATCGCCAATAGGCGCCAACATATAATCAATCTTGTTTAACTCGCCTATAAGTTTCATATCCAAAAACAATCCGGTATCACCCGTATGATAAACAGTTTTACCGTCTATTGTTAAAACCACGCCTGAAGGTTCGCCCGTGTAATTTCCTTCGGGTGAAATTGAACCGTGATGAGCAATTGTAAATTTAACTTTTCCAAAATCGAATTGATGCGCACCGCCAATATGCATGTTATGAGCTTTAAATCCTTTTGAAGCTACATAATCGGCAAGCTCGTTAACACAAATAAATAACGGATCGGTTCTACCGGCAATTTTAAACGAATCTCCAATATGATCTCCGTGTCCGTGAGTAAGCACAATATAATCGGCATCAACATCTGCGGATTTAACGGGAGAGGTAGGATTATCGTCCAAAAACGGATCGATTAAAATTTTCTTACCATCGTTTGTTGTAATTTGAAAAGCAGAGTGTGAAAAATATCTTAGTTTCATTTTTAACCTCCTTATTTTGATTTGAGGAGAAACTTATTAACATTTTTGTTTTCTATAAATTTAACCAATTCTATTTTAATAAGTTGTCTAACTTTTATTTTCTCGGCTTCCATCTTTTCGGAAAAACTTTCAGGTAAAGATAAATTCAATTCATTAATTATACCCGAAATTTTATGTGTAATTACATCCAAATCCCTTCCCTCGCCTACTAAATCTTGAAGATATTTTGCTTTTCCGTAAACTTCCTTGAACAAATTTTTATTATAGCATTGATAAAATATTTCCATCACGTAACGGAATCTTCTAATACTAATTCTCATATCGTGCAGGTTTTCTATCGAATCGGTTGTTAGAAATGTATTAATTTTTTTAAACACATTTTTCAATTTACGGTCTAAAATAATTTTCCCCGCTTTACAAAAAGGAGTGGATTTTTTAACCTTTTTAATAATATGTTTTTTGAAATTTATCATGAAAAAAGCAAAACTTTTATGAACCCCAAAATTGCTTGTATCGATTTCATTTTGGAATTATCATTTCCGTAGATTGTTGAAATATTAGAAAATCCAATATTTAATTTGTTCCTGGCAGCTTTAATTAAAATTTCGCTCTCGGCTTCAAAACCATTTGATTGGGGTAATAATTCCATCAATTTTCCGGTTTTGTAAACTCTGTAACCCGATTGACTATCTAAAATTTTAACGCCTGTTTTTAAACTAAGCAATTTTGATGTTAATTTATTTGAAAATCTTCTATTAAGGGGCATGCTGCTCATATCTGCAAGTCGATTGCCGATTACCAAATCATACTCCGGTATTTTTTCAATTAATTCCGGTATAAATTTGGGGTCATGTTGACCGTCGGCATCCAGCGTTACGGTTACATTGCATTTTAATTCCAAACTTTTCAGAAATCCGGTTTTTAATGCTTTTCCTTTTCCAAAATTTTTTTTATGATTAATTAAAACGGTTCTCCTTTCGTTTACGGAATTTTCGGAGCCGTCCGTCGAACCGTCGTTAACAAGAATAATTACATCAACATAATTAAGCGTTTTTTTTACAACGTCTGAAAGAGAACGAATTTCGTTAAAGAAAGGGATTACAGCGCATATTTTATTTTTGTTTAGTAAATAGTTCAAAAATATTTCTAATTCCTTTTTCTTTAGAACCGGTAATTGTACTGGAAAGAATATTTCTAAGGTTTTCTTTAGATAAACCTCTTGTTAATATACCGTTTTCCGCAACGGAAATGCCGCCGGTTTCTTCGGAAACAATTACGCTAATAACATCGGCTTGTTCCGACATTCCGAGTCCCGCGCGGTGTCTCATTCCCAATGAAATACCATCGTAAGAAGTTTTATTTGAAAGAGGCAGCGTACATCTTGCTGCTTCAATTATATCGTCTTTTATAACTACTGCGCCGTCGTGAAGCGGACTGCGCGGAAAAAATATAGATCGTAACAACCCTACGCTAATTTTGGCATTAAGTATTTCACCGCTTTCAACTATTCCTTTTAATCCTACAGATTTAACAATAACCATCAGTGCGCCGTGTTGATGCTGCGCAAGTTCGAATGCTGCTTCGGTAATAATATCCGCTGAGGTTTTCTCGGAACGTTCGGCAAATTTTCTAAAGAAAGGATATCGTCCCAACAGTACTAATAATCTTCTCAATTCCGGTTGAAACAGAACTATAAAAGCAATTACCCAAATATCCGTTACTAATTTAAGCATCCAGCTCAAGGTCTTAAAATTTGCCGCTTGGGCAACAAAAGAAAGGAGCAGTACAATGATTAATCCCATAAAGATATTTGCGGCTAAAGTTCCGCGCAACAATTGGTAAAGTTTGTAAATGATATAAGAAACCAATGCTATATCAATTAAATCGACCAGCGTAAACGGTAAGAAACCTATTTTGAATAACTCAACCATTAATTAATTCTTCCGGTTTGCGTAAATATTTTAATAATAATTTTGCTTCGAGAGCTAATTTAACATTGTGAGTTCTTATTAAAGCTGCTCCTCTTTCCGAAGCGTATGTTTCTGCAATTTTAGTTGCATTTTCTCTCATTCCGGTATCTAAATTTAATACTTTTCCAATAAAAGATTTTCTGGAAACGCCAATTAAAATCGGTTTTCCAATTCCTTTAAATGAATCGAGATTATGTAGCAATTCATAATTATCTATTATTCTTTTACCAAATCCGATCCCCGGATCGATAATTATATTTTTAATGCCCGCTTGTATAGCTTTAGCGGTTTGTTTCTTTAAAAATTGAAAAACTTCGGCAGTTACATTTTTATAAACGGGATTTTTTTGCATTTCTTTGGGCGTTCCTTTAATATGCATTATCACAATAGCGGCATTATATTTTGCTACAACCTCAATCATTTTTTCGTCAAAAGTAAGACCGCTAATATCGTTTACTAAAACCGCGCCTGCTTCTAAAGCTTCGTTTGCAATCTTAGATTTTGAACTATCTATTGAAATTATTGCTTCAGGTCTTAGTGTTTTTAATTTTTCAATAACCGGAATAACGCGTTTCAATTCTTCTTTTTCGTCAACTAATTCAGCGCCCGGGCGCGTAGATTCACCGCCAACGTCAACTATATCAACTCCCAAATCAATCATTTCCAATCCGTGTTTGATGGCTTTATCCCTATCGAAATACTTGCCGCCGTCGGAAAACGAATCCGGTGTGACGTTTAATATTCCCATCACAGTCAAATCGTTCATTAAAAATGTTTTATTTCCTATGGTAAAACGTCCGTCATTATAGTCGATATAATTATATAAAGTCTGTCTCAATTCCTCTAACAAACTATTAAATTGGTTATAACTTAAATTATTAATTAGGAAATCAATTTTATAAAGGTCGCCGAAAAGCAGAACGGAATTGGTACTTTTATTATCATCTAACAAATAGATATTCTCTTTTTCTTTTCCCCGAAAAATTTTTGAAAGATATGAAAGATCATCCCGGGATAAATCGGATAAAAATAAACCGGGTGATTTATTTAAGCTTAAAAAATGTTGAAATTTATTTATCCGGTTAGAAAATTCTTTAACAATTGTGTTTGAAGACAAGTCAATTGGAACAATATTCAATTATTTCCCTTATTTTGAACGAACAATTTTCACTTTTATTAAAATTTGCAAATATCTTTTTAAACAAAAAGAATACGCTAAAGATTGAATCCATTCTTTACGTATGTAAATATTAAATATTATTTTTCAGCTCTGCAGTTGCAGCGGCAATATTACCGGTAGAAAAAATTGATGATCCCGCAACGAAGATATTACAACCGGCATCGGATATTTTTTTAATGTTTTGGGAATTTACTCCCCCGTCAACTTCAATAAGAAAATTATAATTGTTTTTTTGTCTTATTTCATTCAACTTTTTAATTTTATTTAAACTTTGCTCAATAAAAGATTGACCGCCAAAACCCGGATTAACCGACATGATTAAAATAAAATCAGCTATTTCAAATATTTCATTCAGTGTATTTAACGGTGTAGCGGGATTTAATACAACTCCTGCTTTTACGTTAAACGCTTTAATGCTTTCTAATACTCTGTTTAAGTGAACAACTTCTTCTTGATGAACCGAAATAAAATCGGCTCCTGCATCAACAAAAGCAGGTATTAAATTTTCAGGATTTTTAATCATAAGATGTACATCCAACGGTAGCTCCGTTATTTTATTTACTGCTGAAACTACTAACGGTCCAAACGATAAATTAGGAACAAACTGACCGTCCATTATATCGCAGTGTATAATATCTGCACCTGCTAATTCGGTATATCTTATATCTTGCGAAAGGTTGGCAAAATTAGCCGATAAAATTGAAGGCGCCAATAATTTTTCATTCTTCAATTATTCATTCCCGGCTTTTGTAATAAATAAATCAATTTTTTCTCCTATATCAACCAACTCGCCTTTATCGGGATATTGCGCAATTACCGTATTAGGCAATAAGTTTTGTGATTTTTGATAATTTACGTTTCCGAGTTTAAGCGAGTTGATTCTAAGAATATTTTTTGCTTCCGTTAAAGTTTTTCCCAATAAATCCGGAACCCTTACTTTACCTACATTAGGACCAATACTTACGGTTAAATCAACGGTAGAACCTTTGGGTAAATTTTTCCCCGGTTCAGGAGATTGGTCGACTATTGTATTAGCTTTTAATTCGGATCTTACTTCGGAAATCTTACCGATTTTTAAACCGAGCCGTTCAATACTAATTTTTGCGTCCCTCAGCGACTTATTCCTGTAGTCCGGTAATTTACTTAACGGTTCACCGCCGCTAATTGCCAAATAAATTCTTCTGTTAATTTTTACTTTGGAACCTTTATGGGGTTTTTGAAAAATCACATAATCTTTAGGATATTTATTGTTATACCTTGGGCCTTCTAATACCGGAGTTAAGTTCAAGTTTTCTAAAATTTTTATTGCTTGATCCTTTTTTAACCCTGTCAGTTCGGGAACCTCAACTATTTTCCTGTTAACCACATTCGGCATAATTACTTTATCAAGCAAAATTAGTCCGCCGGCAAACAGAATTACTATAATAGTTAAAAATATTAAAGTTTTTTTCAATAATTTTTTCATGTTCCAAATATAGTAAGAGGTAAACACATTGACAAATAACGAATGAGACAATTAATTAAATTTTTTATTAATCAACTTTTCCTTATTTTTCGAACTTTACATTGCAGTAACAATTATATTGAGTAACTTAATGGAGATGCTATGCTAAAAAATCACCCGAAAGGTCTTTATGTTTTATTTTTTACCGAAATGTGGGAGCGCTTTGGATTTTACACAATGCTTTCCATATTTGTTTTATATTTGGGAGAAAATTTTCATTGGAATACCGCACAGGTTACCAATGTATATGGTATATTTCTAGCCGCCGTTTATTTTACGCCGATTGTAGGAGGTTGGATTGCCGATAATTTTTTGGGTTACAGTAAAACAATAATTTCCGGAGCTATAGTTTTAGCTTTCGGATATTTTTTAATGGCGGTACCTACTAAAAACCCTTTGTTACTTTTTGTAGCCCTTGGCATTGTTGCTATTGGTAACGGCTTATTCAAAGCAAATATATCCGTTTTAGTTGGAAATTTGTATTCTCACAGCAACGGTTCAATGAAGGATGCCGGATTTAATATTTTTTATATGGGAATTAATATAGGAGCGTTTTATGCTCCCCAAGCGGCAAAAGGTATTAAAGATTTTTTAATGACTAATTATCACGTAACTCTTTCCGAAGGTTATAATGCCGCTTTCGGTCTTGCCGGAATTGGAATGTTGTTTTCCATAGTAATATTCTTCTTTTTCAGGAAATATTATAAAAGTGCCGATTATACTTCCAAAGAAAAACCGAACCATGAAAACGATTTAGTATTAACTCCGAAACAAGAAAAAGAAAGGGTTATTGCTTTATTCACGGTATTTGCTATCGTAATTTTCTTCTGGATGTCTTTTATGCAAAACGGAGCTGCCTTAACTCTGTTTGCAAAAAATTATACTTCAAATGTTGTGAATAACATTACTTATGTCCTTTTTGATATTGTTGGTTTACATGCCGTGCTTTTCATTTTACTCGGGGGCGGTATATTCTTAAGTAAAAATAGTTCTTCCAGAACAAAATTAATATCAGGCGGATTTTTTATTGCGGGTATAGTATTGTTGATATATAAAATCAATAGTTTTCCGCCAGAAAATCCTATTGCACCGGAACAATTTCAATCTTTTAATCCGATGTTTATAGTTCTTCTTACACCAATAATAGTCGGGTTTTTCGGATATTTAAATAAAAAAGGTAAGGAACCGTCTTCACCCGGGAAAATTGGTATAGGAATGGTTATATCCGCAATCGCATTTCTAATTATGGTAGTGGCATCTTTCGGATTAAGTTCAGTTCACAGTTTAAATGGCGGAGTATCGTCAGTAACGGTTTCGCCGTTTTGGTTAATTTCCACATACTTTACTTTAACCATATCGGAATTGTTTTTAAGTCCAATGGGCCTGTCTTTTGTCTCTAAAGTGGCGCCGCCTAAAATGAAAGGACTAATGATGGGCGGATGGTTTGCTTCAACGGCAATCGGTAATTATTTGTCCGGTTTTATAGGCAGGTTTTATCAAAACTGGGAATTGTGGCAATTCTTTTTATTCTTAGTTATTACATCTTTAATTTCTGCGGGATTAATTTTAATATTTCTGAAACGGTTAAAAAGAGCTACAACATAAGATTTTATTTTTAATTAGAGGGGACGCTAAATTTGCGTCTCCCCGCTTTAACCGGAAAGATTTAATTTTCATATTTAATAACCTTCATTTTCCAATTGCTATTTTTTGGCTATCGGTATTTCGGTAAAATGGAGGAAACTGTTTTTTACGGTTAAATATTCATCAATAATTTCCAAGGATTTTCTCTGACCGTCCCATGCAAATTTACTCTTCGCTTCATTTATGTCAACCCATTTAAACAAGCTGTGTTCATCTGAGATTTTTACTTGTGCAAAAGCATCTACTTCGGCACAAAATACTGGAACCAAGCAGACCAAATCTTTTTGAAAAGAATAAAAGGAATTTACAAACGGAATAACCCAAAGTTTTTTAGGAATTAATGCAGTTTCTTCCTTTATTTCTCTCAAAGCCGCTTCATAAGCTTTTTCGTTTTCCGAAATTGAACCGGTAACCATTTGCCAAATATTCGGATAGGTGTCCGTTTCCGATCTTTTTAAGATCAAGTATTCAATTTTATCATTAATCTTTCTGCAAATATGAGCTTCAATTAAATAAGATGTAACATTCATTTGTATTCCCTCAATTTATACAACATAAAAAAATATTTTAGAAAAACGCCCGTGCTTCGGCACGCATTGTATTTATAACTTTCCCGCTCCCCTGCAATCTACCGTCGTAGTTTAAAGTAGTTTGTAAATTTGCGGCAACGCGGTAATCAAAATTTATTTGCCACCGATAATTTTTACCGGTTGTATTTCCTCTTAAAATTTCGAACGGGATATTGTTTGAGCTTGTGTTCGGTGTTAGCTCGTTTCTCTCGGCTTCAATTCTTAATCTCCCCTTCGAAGCAAATGCAAGCGTAAACCGGATAGTTTGCGAGTTTTGATCAATAATTGTAGGCGTTTTGGGGAAGTTGTCTTCTATTCTACCCGATTTGATTTTAAAGCCGACTTCTATATTTTGTACCGGTCTGTATGAAAAATCGGTTGTAATAAAATTGTTGGTCACTAATCTTGACCTGTTAGAAACGGAAGTTGCCAATACATTATCAATTTGATTAATAAATTCAGTCCGGTTTCTAATTTCTTTCACAAGTCTAAAATCAACTCTTGCGCTGCGTTCTCTGAAATAAGCTTTTTCCAGACCGGCGCTGAATTGGTTTAAACTTTTTCTTTGCAAATATCTGAAACGGAATGAAAGTGTATTACTGTTCTTAAAAAGAAATACATCATGTTGAAACGTGTTAAATCCGTTTATTGTTGTGGAATCGTTCAGAAAATGTTTAAAGTTTAATAAATATATTTTTTTTGTATCTCTTTCTTTGCTTTTTTCGTCTATGCGTACGGAAGTTTCCGTGGAAACCGGTTTAAGTAAAAAGCCGAATAAATTACCGGTCTTTACTATTTTCGAAAAATTTAATTTTAGTCTGAAGTTTGTTTTTAAATTGATAACGGGAAAAAGTTCATCGCTTGGAATTGTTGTAATTATAAAATCCCCGTCAAATATAGTTTGTTCAAATTCGTTCTCATCGGCAACGCCGTTGTTGTTTAAGTCGCCAAGATATTTATAATTACCTGAGCCTTGCGGAACTCTGACGAATACTTTTTCCAATTTGGCTGTTTTTTCCGTTGCCGCTTGGTAATAAAAATTTACGTCTAAAAAACGGTTAAATAAATTCAATCTTGAAACCGATCTTAACAGCACGGTTTCATTATTAGCCTTGCCCAAAGCTTTGAATGCTTTTGTGATATTTTTATTCCGGAATGTTAAGTTCAAATCGCTATAAAAATGTTTTGATTTATAGTTCATTAAATAAGTCTGCAAGCGGGCTAACGATTCTTTTTGTAAAATTCCGTTTATCGGAAAATACTCGGTCCGCCACGAATATTTTACGGTCAAGGATAGATTTTTATAATTCAAAAGTTGAATAAAAGGAGCCAATTCGGAATATTTTAAACTTGTATTTATTAATGAGTTCTTACCGGAAACCTGATCGTTTTTATTTTCGAACAAATAATCAATACCCGGTTTTATTAAGTTAAAAATACGAACCGAAGCCGAACCGGTTTGTCGTACCCAATCCGTTTTGATAAGCGAATTCTCGCTGTTAACAAGATCGTAATTAAAATTAACGTTATATTTATCCTCATCGTTAAAATTAAATTTACCAATATACCGTTTGGATTTAAGATTTCCTTTTTTGAGATAACCGTATTTGGTAAATATGTTAAGTGTATTAACCGGTTTAAATCCGAAAACAAACTCGCGCAAAACCTCGTTGCTTTTAACAGAGGAATTTGTGTTATATTCCCTGTCAAATTCTACATCGTTAAATCTATCCAAAGCTGTAAAGCGGTCTTGCACAAAACGGTCTCTGTACGAAACATCAATTTTTCCAAGGTTAAGCGAACCGATTACTAATTTTTCTTTATTGAAGTGAATTTTAAAATTTCTGGCAATGCCGTTATTATCCGCATCGTCTTTATTTGAAAATCTGTTTTTATCAAACGAGCTGCCGGCAAATTCCAAACTCAAATTTAGATTTTTAATAGGATTTGATTCGATTAAAATATTTGCTGTTTGTTTTAATTGAGGCAGCGGAAGAAAAATTACCGGCAAATAAGAACCTTTACCAACGCCAACAAATTTAAATTCGCCTAAATTTTCTTTGATATAATCGCCCTTGTTATTTCCCACAAAACTAAAGCGCACATTATATTTTGAGTTTACTGAACCGGGATTATAAACGTAATAAGAAAATGGTTTCCCGTTAATCATTGTGTCTATTTTTGTATAGATTCCTTTTACATTACCGAGAGAATCCGGTTTAGCGAGGGAAATTCCTGAGCGTGTTGCAAGATTAATATTATCGCCGGCTTCTTGCAGAATTTTTTTATCATCGCCGGAAAGCGAGATATCTATTGTATTATTTTTATCGTCTCCTTCTTGGGCATAATTTACCTTTACGTTTAATTTCTTATTAAATAAACCAGTTGCAACGCTACCTCCGAAAAAATTTCTTTCAAACTTTCTATCAGTATATTCGAAATCAATATTAATTCTGCTGGCGGAAGTAATTAAAACTTTAGGAGTAAAAGTAATCTCTGCATTACCGTATTCAATTGTATAGTCGTTATTTTCCCCGCGTTTAAGTTCTTTTCCGTCAACAAATACGCGTTCGCTTCCGGCAATTATAATAATATTACGCTCGTTGTTAACGCCCGAAAGTCTGTAAGGACCTTGAACGCCGTCTATTCCCGTAATAAAAACCGAATTAAATTTTCCTCGTGAACTGGCAAATGCCGCTTTACCGTTAAAGTTCTTAAAAATCACTTGAGCTTTTAATCCTTGAAGTTTTCTGTTAATTTTACCGAACTCTCCGGTATTTTCAATAAAATCGTAATCCCCAAATGTGCCAATAGCATTCGGATGTTTTATCTCAATAAATACTTTATCAAGTTCATCCAAAGTTTCACTGTTGCCTTCAGGTTGTATCGGTGTGTTTTTATCTGTTAGCGCAGCTACAATTTCAATTTCATTGGATAACTTACCCGAAAGTTGCAGCCTTAAACCGCTGCTTAACGAGAAATCCTTGTTTGTACCGAATTGAAAACCGCGTACAATAGTACCGCTTTTTTGAATTCTGTTTCCGAAAATCGATTCTGCGCTTAATGGATTACCGATTTGCTTGGAAACTCTTACGGTCTCTTGAGTTTTTTCGTTAAACCGGTAAACCAATTTGTGCCGCAAATATTTTCTTTTTAACGGTATTCGATAAGATTTATAAACTATAATTAAAGTGTCTAAAAGCGAATATTGAAGTTTTCGCGATAAATGTAATGTTGCTCTTGGATAATCTACGGAATAATCCGTAATTCGTTTCAGTCTTTTGTGTTTTAAATAAACCGTATCGGAAAAAGGAATAACGGATAATGCGCTCAAGTTATATGAATTATCAAGATTAACTTTAAATGTGTCCCTAACGGTAAATGCAAAATCAAAATTTTGAGATCTTATTTGATTTGAAACCAAAAATATAAAAAGAAGTATGTTAATACGAAGTAGTTTGTTCAAAATAATATTTTGTTGGATTAATCAATTGGAAATGTAACAAATTATCATAGGCGCTAAGTTAGATTATCAAATTTTAATATTAAATCTAAGTTTATAATACTGATTTATCAAGACCAAATTAGATACGGTATGATTTTGCTTGAATATTAAAAGTACTTAAATGAAATAAATATGGATGGTCTACAAACAATGAAATTCTGAAATACACCGGAAAACCGACAAACTTCCGGTTAAAAAGTTAGGATACCGGTAATAATTGTTTATGGCTGCAGATGCAAATTAAAAAAAATTGCCAACCAATTGTAAAATCATCTTAACATAACGTTACTGAACTCGGAATAATGATTAAGATTGTTAAAAATATAAGAAAAGAAAACAATTACTCCAATAAGATATAATATGCCTAATACTACACTTACTATAATAATTATTTTTGAGATTCTAAAAAACTTTGCCTGTGCCTCGAAAGCATTAGTTAAAGCGCGTTTGTCGTTGGTAAGTCTGAAAGCCTCAAAATAATCGGCAGAGTCTCTAATCCGTAATCCAATAAAAATAAAAGGAATACCAATAATTGCTCCGATTATTGATAAACAGTTTAGTGCTCCGTAAATAATTGTAAACATCCCGACAAATTTCATATCTTTTGTCATTTGGCTGAAAAGGAATCCGAATTCACTAAAAGGTTTGGGAGGATTGGTAGAATCTTCCACTTGAAAATCATTTAAGTCGTTCATATTAACCTCATTTTTAGTTATTCATACCTTAAAGCTTCGATAGGATCCAAATTTGAAGCTTTAGCGGCGGGATAGACACCGAAAATTACTCCAACAATACTCGTTACGAGTAAACCGATCAAAATCCAATCGAGCGGTAAAATTGCGGAGACCTTAAGGTAAACAGCTACAATATTACCGCCAATAACGCCGAGTAATATTCCAATTAATCCGCCTATCAAAGATAAAATTACGGCTTCCACAACAAATTGGGTTTTAATTGTAATTTTCCTTGCACCAATAGCTTTTCTAATTCCGATTTCTTTTGTGCGCTCAGTAACGCTCACAAGCATAATATTCATTATTCCTATTCCGGCTGCCAATAATGCTATAAAAGCAATTATGCCGGCGCCGAGCTTGAAATATTTTGTTAAATCGTTAAATTGTTCAATTAGCTGATCGTTTGTTACAATTTCAAAATCATTATCTTTTCCCGGCGGCACTTTTCGAATTATTCGCAAAGCTCCAATAACCTCGTTTTTTGTTTTTTCCAATAAATCTTCGCTTTCTGCCATAACTGTAATTTGTGCGCTGCTCTTGTCCCCGTAAGCTCGTTTATAGGTTGATAACGGTATGGCAATAAAATTATCTTGATCCTGACCTAAAACACTACCTATTTTTTTTATGGTTCCTATAACTTCCAAATTTAAGTTATCCACTCTTATTTTTTCGCCAATCGGGTCTACTGATTTGAAAAGTTTGTCAACTATATCTTGACCAATAACGCAAACGGGTCGTGCATAAATTTCATCTTGTTTAGAGATTCCTCTTCCCTCTTCAATTTCATAATCATTAATAATAAATTCATCTAAATTTACACCTATTAGCATAACATCGGGATTAGTAGATTGACTACCGTATTTAACTACTCTGCTGCTTTTTTGGAGTTTTATTCCCACAGCAGCCGGTAGTGTTGTAATTTCTTTTAACCTTTCTCCTTGAGCAATTGTAATATCTTTACGGTTTCTGTATTTTCTCCAGGAACCGGGTCCGCCCATACGTACGGCAGGCATTTTTTGAATAATGAAATTATTAGTGCCTATCGAATTGAAAGCATCTTCCACACTCTTTTGAATTGCGCCTATAGAAGTCATAACTATTATTATAGAAAACAAACCGATAGCGATACCGAGCAAGGTTAAGGCGGACCTCAATTTATTTGCCCTTAACGAATCCAAAGCCATTTTGAAACTTTCAGCTAACTGCATAATTTATTCATACCTCAACGCTTCTACTGGATTAAGCTTAGATGCTTTATAAGCCGGTAAAAACCCGGAAATAATTCCCACCAAAGCGGAAATAAAGAGCGATAGAAATACAATATTCAACGGCATGGCCGTAGGCAACACCCTGTCGATTATTAAGCTTAGCGGGAAAGAAATAATTAATCCGATAATTCCGCCGATCATACAAATAATTGCCGCTTCCGATAAAAATTGAATTAGTATAGACCATGTTTTTGCACCAATAGCTTTACGTATTCCAATTTCCTTTGTCCGCTCCGTAACCGAAACAAACATTATGTTCATTATGCCAATTGCACCAACGAATAGCGAGAGTGCAGTAATAACGATACCTGCAATTGCAATTATACCCACGGTTTTATCATAAACCTCGGTAAAGACTTCTTGCTGGTTAACCGCAAAATCGTTCGGTTTGTTTGCCGGAACTTTTCTGATAATTCTCATATCCGCAATAATTTCATCTTTAACGTCATTTATTTTGTTTACGTCGGCTACTTTTACTTCAATCAGCATTCTGCCGCGTTTTTGACCGAAGAGCCGTTCAAAAACTTTAAGAGGCATAATTACTTGACCATCGAGGCTGTATGTGCCGAAAAATGCGCTTCCTTGTTTTTCGAGCACGCCGATAACTTTTA
>JALSTI010000133.1 GCA_026983795.1 Melioribacteraceae bacterium | reverse complement strand
GTTAAATACGATAAAATAAATTATGTGGAAAAATCCGATTTCCTCGGTAAAGTAAAGGTTGTTATTGGTCGCAGAGGCTCTATCGGAATCTTCGACAACGATAACCGGCAAATTAAAAAATACGATATTCCCTACGGCGGTGAATTGCTTGTGGAAGACGGTCAAACTATTAAACGGGGACAACCGCTTTACAATCACGACCCTTATAATGCTGTTATTCTTTCTGATGTTGGAGGGAAAATTTACTTCAAGGACTTTATTGATAACGTTACAATTCAACAAGTCGCCGATGAACATACGGGTCACGTGCAGAAAGTTGTTGTGGAATCCAAAGATAAAACGCTTATTCCAAGCATTGTTGTTAAAAGTGAAGACGGAACCGAGAAAGTATTTAACCTTCCGATTAACGCTTACTTGGCTGTTGAAGAAGACGAAGTTATTTCACCCGGTACGGTATTGGCAAAAATATCGAAACAAACAAATAAATCGAGGGATATTACCGGCGGTCTCCCGCGTGTAACCGAACTTTTTGAAGCGCGTAGCCCGCACGATCCGGCAATCGTTTCGGAAATTGAAGGCATTGTAAAATTCGGCGCCAGAAAAAAAGGAACAAGGGAAATTATAGTTGAATCGGTAGACGGTTCGTTCCAACAAGTTTATAACGTACCTTACGGAAAACATGTTCTGGTTCAAGAGGGCGACGAAATTCCTGCCGGCGAAAAAATTACCGACGGACCTATTGATCCTCACGATATCCTTAAAATTAAAGGAACAAATGCAGTTCAAGAATATCTCGTAAACGAAATTCAAGATGTTTACAGACTTCAAGGTGTTAAAATAAATGACAAACATATTGAAATTATTGTAAAACAAATGCTGAGGAAACTAAAGGTAATTTATTCCGGCGATACTAATTTTATTGATGAAGATTATGTGGATAGAAACAGACTTATTGAAGAGAACCAAAAAATAGAGAATATGGTTGTTGTTGAAGACCCGGGCGATTCTAACTTAGAAGTCGGCCAATTAATTACACGACAAAAATTCAGAGAACTGAAGAGCGATCTTGAAAGGAAAGAAATGAAAGTTCTTAAAGTTAGAAAAGCCGAACCGGCTAACTTTGGTAATGTGTTGTTGGGAATTACTCAAGCGGCGTTATCAACCGAAAGTTTCCTCTCCGCCGCGTCTTTCCAAGAAACAACTAAAGTTTTGGCTAATGCCAGTATAGCTGCCAAAGTCGATCACCTAACCGGATTGAAAGAAAATGTTTTAATGGGACATATGATACCGGCCGGTACGGGACTTCGAAAATATGAAAAAATTATTCTTGAAACTCCCGAAGTTGAAGTTCAAGAAGAAACCGAAAAAATGGATGAAGAAGTTAAGGACAAAAAAACAGTTTAGACCAAAAAAAATAGTAGTAAACAACTTGCTTTAAGTTGTATATCTTTCTATATTTTGAGTCTGAATTTTTTCTTAAACAGTAAATTTGGAGGACGTAATTGCCAACAATTAATCAGTTGGTTAGGAAAGGACGCAAGCAGATTAAGGCTAAAAATAAAGCTCCGGCTCTTAATGCTTGTCCGCAGAAAAGAGGTGTCTGTACTCGTGTTTATACAACAACTCCTAAAAAACCTAATTCTGCTTTAAGAAAGGTTGCAAGGGTTCGTTTGACAAACGGAATGGAAGTAACGGCTTACATTCCCGGCGAGGGACACAATTTGCAAGAGCACTCAATTGTGCTTATAAGAGGCGGAAGAATTAAAGATCTTCCCGGTGTCAGGTATCACATAATTCGTGGCACTTTGGATACGAGTGGTGTTGAAGAAAGAAAAAAAGCAAGATCAAAATACGGCGCGAAAAAACCAAAAAAATAATATAGAGTTATGAGAAAAAGAAGAGCTGAAAAAAGATACATTAAACCGGATCCCAAATTTAACGACGTTTTGGTGGCGAAGTTTATTAATTACATTATGTGGGACGGTAAAAAATCGACTGCAAGAAAATTACTTTACGATGCATTTGATATTATCGAAAAAAGAACAAAGCAGTCGGCTATGGAGGTTTTTAATAAAGCGGTTAATAATGTTCAACCTCTCGTTGAAGTCAGAAGTAGGCGAGTTGGCGGAGCTACGTATCAAGTTCCTATGGAAGTTAGATCGGAACGGCGAATCGCTTTGGCTTTGCGTTGGCTGCGGAATTATTCAAGAGAAAGAAACGATAAATCGATGGCATTAAAATTAGCTGCTGAGATTATTGCCGCATCCAAAGGCGAGGGTCCTTCGGTTAAAAAGAAAGATGACGTTCATCGTATGGCTGAAGCAAATAAAGCATTCGCTCATTTTAAATGGTAAGTTTTGAAAGGAAAATTAATTTAAATGTCTAGAAAAAGAGTTGACATAAATAAAGTTCGTAATATCGGCATTATGGCGCATATTGATGCCGGAAAAACTACTACGACCGAAAGAATACTTTATTATACGGGTAAAGTGCATAGATTGGGCGAAGTTCATGACGGCGCGGCTACTATGGATTGGATGGAGCAGGAAAAAGAAAGAGGTATAACAATAACAAGCGCGGCAACTACTGCTTATTGGAAAGACCATCTTATTAATATTATTGATACTCCGGGACACGTTGATTTTACCGTTGAGGTTGAACGGTCTTTAAGAGTTCTAGACGGCGCCATCGCATTGTTCTGCGCTGTAGGCGGTGTTGAACCTCAATCCGAAACGGTTTGGAGACAAGCCGATAAATACGGTGTGCCGAGAATTGCTTTTGTTAATAAAATGGATAGAACCGGTGCGGATTTTTATCTCGCAGTTCAAATGATGAAAGACAGATTAGGCGCTAACGCTATTCCTATTACACTTCCGATTGGAAGCGGGGATATGTTTTCTGGAGTTATCGATCTTATTACTATGAAAGCCCGTATGTATCATGAAGAAACGCTTGGCGCAACTTATGAAGATATGGAAATTCCGTCTGACTTGGTTGCGACTGCGAATAAATACAGAACAATTATGCTGGAAGCCGTTTCGGATGTT
>JALSTI010000132.1 GCA_026983795.1 Melioribacteraceae bacterium | reverse complement strand
ATAATGTTTTGGGAGAGGATATAACAAGCCGGATAAAAATTAATAAATTATCTAAAGGAAATGCGGAGATTGATTTATCCGATTTAACAGTTGGAATTTATATTGTTAGAATATCAAGCACATCGTTTAAGGTGATCAAAAAATAGCGATAATATGCGACCCCTCTGGGGTCGGGTGGGTTAGTTTGGGTGTTGTGTGTTAAGAAATTCAATCCCTCCGGGATTGATGCAAAATATTGGCACACCGACCTCAAAGAGGTCGAATGTGCCTAAGACCAATATCGTAAACCCATCCCTGACCTCAGCGAGGTCACATGTTCACACGGATGAATTAAAATTGGCTATAATCTATGTTGACGGTAGGTTTAATAACGGATAGATGCGACCCCTCTGGGGTCGGGTGGTTTAGTTTAGGTGTTGTGGGTTAAGAAATTCAATCCCTCCGGGATTGATGCAAGATATTGGCACACCGACCTCAAAAAGCATGAATAATCATAAAAATCAGCAAAATATTAGATTATTTAATTAAATAATTATATTTTTTAAATCACTAAATTAATATTTATTATTTATAAAATATTTTATAACAGGATAACCGACCTTGGAAAGGTCGTATGTTTCCGGTTTAATAAGAATGTCAAATATTAACGAAAAACTAATTTTTTATTCAAATCGACCTCGGAGAGGTCGCATGTTTCTAGAAATGTCAAAAAATTAATAAAAAATATGGGTGACACATATTCAAAAATTTATATACAAATTGTATTTGCGGTAAAAGGGCGCCAAAGTTTAATTCATCCGGATTGGGAAGAAGAATTGTACAAATATATAACCGGGGTTATTACCAATAAGGGTCAGAAATTATTGGCAATAAACGGAATGCCGGACCACATACATATTCTAATTGGAATGAAACCCTCTTGTTGTTTATCCGATTTGGTAAGAGAAATAAAAAAATCATCAAACAATTTTATAAAGGAACGAAGATTAACCAAGCATAAATTTGCGTGGCAGGGAGGATTCGGAGCGTTTTCATATTCATATAAAAATGTTGACACAGTAATCAAGTACATAAAAAATCAGAAGGAACATCATAGAAAGAAGACGTTCAAAGAAGAATATACGACGTTTTTAGAAAAATATGGAATCGAATACCAACCTAAATATTTGTTTGATTTTGATTTGAAATGATTGTAGTAAAAGCAATGATAATATGCGACCCCTCTGGGGTCGGGTGGATTAGTTTGGGTGTTGTGGGTTATCATATTCAATCCCTCCGGGATTGATATAAGATATAGGTATAACGACCTCGAAGAGGTCGAATGTTCATTAGACCAATATCGTAAACCCATCCCTGACCTCAGCGAGGTCACATGTTCACACGGATGAATTAAAATGGGGGATAATCTATGTTGCCGGTAGGTTTAATGACGGATAGATGCGACCCCTCTGGGGTCGTGATGTTTTGTTGGAGTGTTGTTTGTTAATATGTTCAATCCCTCCGGGATTGATGTAAGATATTGGTCACAACGACCATGAAGAGGTCGTATGCTCATAAAACCAATATCATAAACCAATCCCCGACCTCAGCGAGGTCACATGTTCACACGGATGAATTAAAATTGGCGATAATATGTGTTGACGGTAGGTTTGATGACGGATAGATGCGACCCCTCTGGGGTCGTGATGTTTTGTTGGAGTGTTGTTTGTTAATATGTTCAATCCCTCCGGGATTAATGTAAGATATTGTTCACAACGACCATGAAGAGGTCGGATGTACCTAATAATATAAAAATTAATTAAACCTGTTCAACAATTTTTTAGCTATATTTATTTCTAAAAGAAAAAGTTAACCTATTACTTTTTTAACTGGTCAATCAAAAAAGTAACAGCAGAAAAAATTATATGAGTAAATTTACATTTCTTTCCCCGTTCCAAAAATTTGTTAAGCTGGAAAGCTTTGCCGGAATATTATTATTAGCTGCAACTGTTATTGCAATCATTTGGGCAAACTCACCTTTTAATTATTTGTATCAAGATATTCTTGCGTATAAAATCGGAATTTATTTTCAAAATTTTGAATTGATAAAACCGGCTATTCTTTGGATAAACGATGCACTTATGGCTATCTTTTTCTTTTTAATCGGTTTGGAACTTAAACGCGAATTATTAATAGGGGAAATAAGTTCAATAAAAAAAGCGATGTTTCCTTTAATCGGTGCATTGGGAGGTGTATTGATTCCTATTAGTATTTACTTAATGTTAAATAAAAGTCCCGGAACTGTTCAAGGTTGGGGGATACCGATGGCAACCGATATCGCTTTTGCATTGGCAATTTTAACAATTTTAGGTAAACGGATCCCTTTAAGTTTAAAAATATTTTTAACTGCTTTTGCAATTATCGATGATATTGCTGCCGTGCTGGTTATAGCTATATTTTACAGTACGGAAATTGTCTGGTTGTATATCCTTATTGGAATTATTCTAATTATATTATTAGGTATTATTTATAAAAACTTTAACTATTCGGTTTGGCCCGGTTTGATAATTGCAATTGTAACTTGGGTTCTGTTTTTAAAATCCGGAATTCATCCCACAATTGCCGGAGTGCTTTTGGCATTAACAATTCCCATTAAGAAACGAATTAAAATTAACCAATTTTCAGAAAAACTTAGTGAAATTTCCGGAGCGATTACTAGCGAAAAATTGGAGGAATCTCATATTCTTACTCATGATGAAATGCGTAGCATTGGTAATTTGGATAGTCTGATTTCCAGAGCCAGGTCGCCGCTGCAATATCTGGAACATAAACTTCACAACATAGTGGCTTATTTTATTTTACCGGTTTTTGCTTTTGCTAATGCCGGTGTGGAAATTAGCACCGGCTTTAATTTCGATTTTGCCTTAGTTATAAATATTGCAGTCAGCTTATTTTTCGGTAAGTTTATTGGTGTTTCGCTTTTTTCTTATTTAGGAGTTAAATTAAATCTAACGGAACTGCCATCTGGCACGAGGTTTTCGCATATATTGGGAATTGCAATTATAGCAGGTGTGGGATTCACAATGTCGATCTTTATTGCAAATCTTGCATTCGGCGAAAATCTTGTGAATATCAATTCTGCTAAAGTCGGTATAATACTCGGATCATTGATATCAGGCATTCTCGGATTTCTTGTATTAAGAATGACGCTGAAAAGATAGATTATATGCTTTGGTATTGGGTGCAATCTACTTACTATTAATTTTAACGATTGAAAAATTATGAATTAAAACCAGGATCAAGGTTTTGTTATTCTTTCCCATGTAGATATTCTTGTTGAATCTGTGATTTTGTTTTACATGGACTTAAACAAGACGGAGGGAAATGAAATTTATTATTTTTTTGTCGGATTGCCGTTGAAGTTTGTTCTTGAGTTGGATAAAAATACGGGCATGTATTGAGACAGAAATTGAATATCAAAAATTATAATATATTAATTTTAAGTAATTAATTCGAAACTTAAACCGGCGGGACAACAATCTCATCTGTTACAGGTTTTAGTAAAGGTAAAATTTTATCTTTAATCTCAGACTTCAATAAATTCAATATTTTTTCTTTAACAAAATGATTATGTACAGCAAGACCGATTGTTCGTACCGGCACCGGCGGTCGGAATTGTGTAACCTTTTTGTACTCTTGCTGTGAAAATTCTAATGAAGCCAAGTAAGGTAATATTGTTAATCCTTTATTTACCTTAACAAAACGTATTAAGCTGTCAATTGAACCTGCTTTAAAGTCAAAGTTAACATTTTCTCTGTGCGTTGAATTATTAATATCACAAATATTTTTTACTTGAGTGCTTAAGCAATGTCCCTCTTCCAAAAGCCAAAATTTATTAATATCAATATCATCAATATTTGCATATTTTTTGGTTCTTTTTTTTGAACAATCGTATAAAACGAATGGCTCGTTGTAAAGTGGGAATTCTTTCAGTTCACGAATATTTAATGGTATGGCTAAAATACCTATGTCCAGTTCTCTTCTTAGTATTAGTTCAATAATGGTCTGTGTAGTCATTTCGCTTACGGAAATTGTAATCTTTGGAAATTTTTTTGCAAAGTCGTTTAAAAATTCCGGCAATATAAACGGAGCAACGGTAGGAATTATACCGAGCTTCAATTTACCGGAAAGCTCCCCTTTCAGATTTTGAACGGTTTCATTAAGCGCGTCAATTTCTTTGGCAATATTTTTCAATTGTAGAATAATATTTTCGCCTTCCTTAGTTATGGAAACAGGCTTTGTCTTGCGATCAAAAATTTTTATGCCGGTCTCATTCTCAAATTTATTGATCATTGTACTCAGGGTAGATTGAGTAATGTAACATTTTTCCGCGGTACGACTGAAATTCCTTATTTCTGCAACTGCTAATATGTATTCTATCTGTTGAAGAGTCATCTATATTGTCAATATTATTATTAATATTATCGTTTTCATCAATCAAAAATAATAAATATCTTGTAAAGGTGATTAGAAATTCTTATTATAAAAATTATGGAGGACAAAATGGACGATACTAATAACAATAACAACTCAAGCGAGGGAAAATGTCCGTATCACGGCGGACATCTTAACAATGTTACCGGAGCCGGAACGGCAATTCAAAATTGGTGGCCGGAAAGATTAAATCTCGATATCTTACGCCAACATTCTTCCAAGTCAAATCCGATGAATGAAGATTTTAATTATGCCGAAGAGTTTAAAAAACTTGACTTAAATGCGGTGAAAAAAGATCTAGCCGAATTGATGACTAAATCACAAGACTGGTGGCCTGCCGATTTTGGGCATTATGGTCCTTTGTTCATTCGCATGGCTTGGCACAGCGCCGGAACTTATCGTATAGGAGATGGCAGAGGAGGCGCCGGAACAGGTAATCAACGTTTTGCTCCGGTAAATAGTTGGCCGGATAATGTAAATCTTGATAAAGCCCGCAGATTGCTTTGGCCTGTTAAACAAAAATACGGGCGGAAAATTTCATGGGCGGATTTGATGATTCTTGCCGGAAATGTAGCTTTGGAATCGATGGGATTCAAAACCCTTGGTTTTGCAGGAGGCCGTGAAGATATTTGGGAACCGGAAAAAGATATTTATTGGGGTATGGAAAATACCTGGTTGGACGATAAACGTCACGCCGGTGAAAACGAAGAACTTGAAAATCCGCTTGCCGCTGTTCAAATGGGATTAATTTATGTAAATCCCGAAGGACCTAACGGAGTTCCGGATCCGCTTGCCGCCGCTAAAGATATCCGTGAAACATTCAAGCGAATGGCAATGAACGACGAAGAAACAGTTGCACTAATTGCCGGCGGGCACACTTTCGGAAAAACCCACGGTGCGGGAGACCCTTCACATCTTGGTCCCGAACCGGAAGCTTCATGCATCGAAGAACAAGGATTAGGCTGGAAAAACAGTTTCGGTTCAGGGAAAGGCAATGATACTATTACTAGCGGTTTGGAAGTTATTTGGACTTCCACTCCGACCAAATGGTCGAATAATTTTTTCTGGAATCTCTTTGGTTACGATTGGGAGTTGACAAAAAGTCCGGCAGGCGCACATCAATGGGTGCCTAAAAATAAAGCAGGTGCGGATTCCGTACCGGATGCCCACGAACCTTCAAAGCGTCATCAACCTTCAATGCTTACAACCGATCTTGCGTTGCGCTTTGATCCGGAATATGAAAAAATTTCGAGACGTTTTTTCGAAAATCCCGACGAGTTTGCCGAAGCATTTGCTAAAGCATGGTTTAAATTAACTCATAGAGATATGGGCCCAATCTCACGGTATCTCGGTCCGGAAGTGCCCGACGAAACTTTCGTTTGGCAAGACCCTATTCCCAATTTAGATCATGAATTGATAGATGATAACGATATAAAGAATTTAAAAGAAAAAATTCTTAATTCCGGACTTTCAACCGGTGAACTGGTATCAACTGCCTGGGCATCGGCTTCAACATTCCGCGGTTCGGATATGCGCGGCGGTGCAAACGGCGCTCGCATTCGTTTAGCACCTCAAAAAGATTGGGAGGTTAATCAACCTGAACAATCATCGAAAGTGTTAAATGTCTATGAAAATATTCAGAATGATTTTAATAACTCGCAAACTGGTAATAAAAAAGTCTCTTTAGCCGATCTAATAGTTTTGGCAGGTTGTGCAGGAGTTGAGAAAGCTGCCAAAAATGCTGGTTACAGCATCAATGTTCCTTTTGTTCCCGGTCGTATGGATGCTTCCCAAGAAGAAACGGACGTCGACTCGTTTGCAGTGCTTGAACCTGATGCTGACGGATTCCGGAATTACCGGAAGAAAAAATTTGCTGTAGCACCTGAAGATTTATTGGTTGACCGTGCACAATTGCTTACATTAACTCCGCCTGAAATGACAGTGTTAATAGGCGGTATGCGTGTATTGAATACTAACTTCAAACAAACTAAATACGGCGTTTTTACCGAAAGACCGGAAACATTGACAAACGACTTCTTTGTGAATTTACTGGATTTGAACACGGAATGGAGTGAGAGCTCTGAAGAAAAAGATATTTACGAAGGCAGGGATAGTAGTTCAGGTGAGTTAAAATGGAAGGCAAGCCGGGTTGATCTTATTTTCGGGCATAACTCGGAGTTGCGTGCATTATCCGAAGTATATGCTTGTGAAGACGCTCAAGAAAAATTTATTTACGATTTTGTTGCGGCTTGGAATAAAGTAATGAATCTCGATAGATTTGACTTGAAGTTATAACCTGTAATTTTTTGTTTAATATTTACTAATTTGCGTTAATACACTGTTGAAATTATTCTATAGTGTGTTAACGCTTTTTTTTTGATTTTTGTTATCCTTCAATAAATTATAATTGGATATTTGTATTCATTATTAACGTTAAACGAAAATCCCTATCAGAACTAAAAAATACAGTAACAATATTAGTTTCATTCCTTCAAAATTTTTAGCCGTTCTTTATGAATTTTAAAAATAAAATTCTTAATTTGTTTTTAAATTCTTACTATTCAAAAAGAATATTTTAAAAACCAAAAGAGGTGCCAAAATGGAAAAGTTTATTGATTTTGGTTATAAGTATCAACTAAGTATTAAACATTTACTCGACCATGTACCGGATTGGAAGCCCGACGAAAAAATTTTTTATCGCGATTCATTTAATTACACTTACACCGATTTTTACAAGCGTGTTCACAAACTGGCAAATTTACTGAAATTGCTTGGGGTGGAAAAGGGCGATATGGTTGCCGTTATCGATTGGGATAGCCACCGGTATCTCGAACATTATTTTGCCGTTCCGATGATGGGTGCAATTTTACACCATGTAAATGTAAGACTATCACCCGATCAAATGCTCTACACAATTAATCACGCTGAAGACAAAATTCTTGTAGTTCACAAAGATTTCGAACCGTTGGTAATGAAAATAAAAACAAATTTCGAAACGGTAAAAAAGATCATTTATATTTCAGACGGCGACGAAAATTTTAAACCACAGTTCGAAACAGTAGGTGAATATGAAAAACTGATTGAAGAACAAAAGGACCGCTATGACTTTCCCGATTTGGATGAAAATACTATTGCAACAACGTTTTACACTACAGGAACAACCGGAAATCCCAAAGGTGTTTATTTTACTCATCGCCAACTGGTACTGCATTCTCTCGTCTTAGGAATGTCGTTCGGAAATTTTAACAATCCGATATCGGTAACCATTCACGACGTTTATATGCCTTTAACACCAATGTTCCACGTTCATGCATGGGGAATGCCGTATGTAGCAACTATGCTTGGAGTAAAGCAAATTTATCCCGGTCGTTATGACGAGTTATTGGTTAAGTTAATTATGCAGCATCGCGTAACAATCTCGCATTGCGTTCCAACTATTTTACAAATGATTCTCGATAATCCGGCAACGGCAAATTTGGATTTCTCACAATGGAAAGTGGTAATAGGAGGTTCGGCTTTAACAAAATCACTTGCCCGTAAAGCAATGGAAAGGAATATTAAAATTATGTCCGGTTACGGTCTTTCCGAAACCGCTCCGCTTTTAACTTTGGCAACGTTAAAGCCGGGAGAAGAAAAAGCGGATATGGAAACACAGCTCGACTTATTAACCCGTACGGGTTTTCCCGTCCCGCTTGTTCAACTTAAGATTGTTGACGAAAACATGAATGAAAAACCGAAAGGTAAACACAATGTTGGTGAAATTGTTGTACGCGCTCCTTGGTTAACCGGCGGGTATTTTAAGGTCGAGGAGAGGTCGAAAGAGCTTTGGAAAGGCGGATGGATGCATACCGGCGATATAGCTTATCGGGATGAAGAAGGATATTTTAAAATCACCGACCGCTTGAAAGACGTTATAAAAACCGGCGGGGAATGGGTTTCGTCGCTCGATCTTGAAAATATGATTGAACAAAGCAAGTACGTGTCTCAAGCTGCAGTTATAGGCGTTCCCGACGAAAAATGGGGAGAACGTCCGGTTGCTTTTGTTGTTTATACACAAGACACGCCAAGTGAAGAAGAAGCCGGAAATGCAATTAACGAGACGCTTAAGTCGTTTGTTGAAACCGGGAAAATCGAAAAGTGGGCTATTCCCAACAAATTTATTAAACTGGATGAAATACCCAAAACAAGTGTCGGTAAATTGGATAAAAAGTTGCTTAGAAAAATGTATGCCGAAAAATATGCTTAAATATTTGTTTTTGCTCAGGATTTAATAATTAGAAAGCGGATATAAATGTTAAGATATTGTGATATTTTCGTGATAATTTAAAATTAACTTTCTCCGGTAAACTTTTCATTAACAGTTACAGGAGAAAGTATGAAGTTACTCACATTAGTGGCTATTACAGCTTTTTTTATTTTTGCCGGATGCTCCGAGGATAATAGTACAAATCCTCAACCGCAAAATTCAACTTTAACGCTCAATATTTCAGGTTTGGCGGACCTTGGAGCGAGCGCTAAATACGAGGGATGGATTATTTCTCCCGGCGGAAAGGCAAAATCAACCGGAGTTTTTACCGTTGATGCAAGCGGAAAGTTAAGTAAAACAAAATTTGACGTTGATGCTAAAAGCCTTTCGGATGCAACCAAATTTGTGTTAACAATTGAACCTAATCCCGATTCGGATCCTAATCCAAGTCCGACTCATATTTTAGCAGGCGATTTTAATAACAAAACATCAACCCTTTCCATAGGCAACGGTGCAGCTTTAGGCGATGATTTTACAAGTTCATCGGGAAAATATATTTTAGCTACGCCAACCAACGGAGCAAATACAGATGAGAACAGCGGAATTTGGTTTTTGGATTTAACATCCGGCTCCCCTGCACCAGGACTTAATCTTCCTACCCTGCCGAACGGTTGGAAATACGAAGGCTGGGCGGTTATTAACGGAACCCCTGTTTCTACCGGCACTTTTACCGATGTTAACGTAATTGACGATGCCGATCCTTTTAGCAGTACAATGGGAGGACCTCCTTTCCCAGGCGAAGATTTTCTTGTAAATCCACCTTCAGGTCTTAGCTTTCCTACTAATTTAGCAGGCGGTACAGCGGTTATTTCCGTTGAACCGGATCCCGATAACAGCTCAAAACCATTTTTGTTGAAACCTTTGGTAGGAATGATTCCTTCAAACGCTTCTGATCATGTTACTTATTCTATGAATATAAATTCGGGATCATTTCCTACTGGAACGGCAACAAGATAGTTTTATTATATACATTACCGTCTTTTTAATAAGGCGTAAAGCTTAATCCGGTAATAAAACACCGGGTTAGGCTTTTTATTATTTTCATATACAGCAAACTTGTTATTTATTTCGAAATAAACCGCAAACCGGCTTATTAGATTCCGGATTTTTAAAAACTTGCCAAATATAAAATAAATTGTTAACTTAAAAATTAGTACAAAGTATTAAATTAAGATATCAATTCTGTTTTCGGGGAGAAAGTTATAGACTATGCCTTTGTATATGGATATTCATAAAGTTGAAACCGATGCTTTTACTGTTGAGGATGTTGTAAAGGCACACATGAAAGATTTGGCAATTCAAGCTAAATTCGGTGTTGTACAAATTAAATACTGGGTGAATACGGAAACAAAAATGATTTTTTGTCTTATGAATGGCCCCAGCAAAGAAGCTTGCAATCAAGTTCATGTAGAATCACACGGAATTACGGCTTGTAATATTATTGAAGTATCTGACGATGAATACAATCTTTATCTGGGCAAAGGTAAAAGCGTAAACGATCTGGCTCACACGCTGAACGGTGGAATTGATACGGGATATCGCACATTGGTGCTGGTTAAAATGGTCGATTTAACCGGTAAATATTTGCATATGTTCGATGAAATCAAAATTTTAGTTAAACAATATAATGGAAATCCCATTATCCAACCCGATGATGATATACTGGCATCGTTTGTTTTCGCTTCGGACGCTATATTGTGCGCATTGGCAATTCATAAAATTCTTAAACCTATAGAAGATAATCTGGAATTTACAATAACTATAGTAAGCGGAAAACCGGTAGACGAGGTTGGTAATAATTTATTTGAAGAAACTAAAAAGAAAGCGCAGAATTTATCGGCTGTTGGTTTGAAGAAAATAATATTTATCGATAAAGAAACAAAAACCCTTTCCGGGAAAGAACCTATTTCCCCTAATATAAGAAAAGAAGAATTTAAAATTATAAATAATGATGATTTTAAATTTTTATTTAAATTGCTGGATGTACTAAAGGAAAATTTGCATGAACCGGATTTTAAATGCGAAGAACTTTATTCCCAGTTGGGATTAAGTAAATCGCAAGCATATAGAAAAATAAAATCATTGACCGCAATTGCCCCCAACCAACTAATTCAAGAATTAAGACTCCGTGAATCACTTGCTTGTCTTAAACAAGATAATAAAACAATATCCGAAATTGCTTTCGACCTCGGCTTTAACAGTCCTACTTATTTCACCAAAACATTCAGGAAAAGATTCGGAATAACGCCGACTTCTTTTACCAGAGCAATTGGAAACTGAAGATAAAAGTAATCAACTGAATCAATTGTTTCAGATTTTGAACCAAAAGTAATATTACTTTCAAAAAAAATGCGTTAAGTTTGATAAAAGGTAATTACCAGTAATTTACGGTATCGTTAATATTAACATTAAATAAATAAAGTTATAAAAACTATTTGGGGAGTAAAACGTGAAAAATTTTATAAAAGATATAGATAAATCTAAAATAGATACTTTTAAGTCTCAATTGAGAGGTAATATAGTTATGCCTTCCGATGAAAATTATGATGAAGAGCGGAAAGTATATAATGCAATGATGGATAAACATCCGGGAATGATTGTGAAGTGTGTTGATGTTGCCGATGTTATTGCATCCGTAAATTTCGGCAGGGAAAATAATCTGTTAGTATCGGTTCGGGGCGGAGGTCACAACGCAGGCGGGTTGGGCTTGTGTAATGACGGGCTGACAATCGATTTATCCGGACTAAAATTTATCCGCGTAGATACAGCTGATAAAACTGTGCGTGTGGGCGGCGGAAATATCTGGGGGGAAGTCGACCATGCAACGCATCCGTTTGGTCTGGCAGTGCCGGCCGGAATAATTTCTACAACAGGAGTAGGCGGATTAACTCTTGGCGGCGGCGTTGGACATTTGTCCCGTAAGTACGGTTTAACAATAGATAATCTATTGGAAGCCGATATGGTTTTAGCCGACGGTTCTTTTGTGACTGTTAATGCAGAACAAAATACGGATTTGTTTTGGGCAATTCGCGGCGGAGGCGGTAACTTCGGGATTGTGACATCATTTAAGTTTCAAGCTCACGATGTTAAAACGGTTTTTGGCGGACCAACTTTATGGCCGATTGAAAAAACGGAAGAAATAATGGAATGGTATGATGAGTTTTTAAACAACGCGCCTGACGAACTAAACGGTTTCATTGCAACAATGATTATTCCCGGCGACCCTTTCCCGGAGCATTTGCATAATAAACAATTCTGCGGAATTGTATGGTGTTACTCGGGAAATATGAATAAAGCCGAAGAAATATTTAAACCGGTTAGGGAAATGAACCCTGTTTTTGAATTTGTCGGCGAAATGCCTTATCCTTCAGTACAAACGTTATTCGACGCAATGATGCCTCCGGGATTGCAATGGTATTGGCGGGCAGATTTTTTTAACGAATTAGGTCCCGAAATTAGAAAAGAATGTTTAAAGTTTGGATCAAATATTCCAACACCGCTTTCGCAAATGCATTTGTATCCGATCAGCGGCGCCGCCAGCAGAGTGGGAAAAGATGAAACGCCATGGGCTTACCGCGATGCCAGCTATGCGGGCGTGATTGTCGGCGTCGACCCCGATCCGGAAAATGCGGAAAAAATAACACAATGGTGTAAAGATTATTTTGATGCCTTACATCCGTATTCTTCGGGAGGAGCTTATTCCAATTTTATGATGGATGAAGGACATGATCGTATAAAAGCGAGTTACAGGCATAATTACAATAGACTTGTCCAAATTAAAAAGAAATATGATCCTGAAAATTTCTTTGAAGTTAATCAAAATATTAAACCGGGTAATTAATATGGAAGCCATTAAAGAAAATGCGTTTCCGGCAAAAATAATAGAAATTAAAGATTTATTTAATGAGCCAGCCGTGGCGATTAATATTTACCTTACTCTTGTATCTGTTTTAGAACGCTTTGGAATTTCTTCCAGACATTCCCGCGAAACAATTAACCGATGCTTTAGTTTGGCGAAAAATTATTTATCTGTTCCGGAATATGAAAGAGATGCACATAATTTATTGAAAGAAACCGGTATAACCAAAGAGATCCCGTTAAAATTAGCAGGCAGATCAAAGCTTATTCATGATCAAATAAAGCCTTATTTAATTCCAGGTTCAATTCTGGATTTAGGCTGTGGCGACGGGAAAGTAAGCGGACTTCTAAAAATGGATGGGTTTGATGTTGTGTTAGCAGATATTTACAGAAACGGGTATATAAATGAAACCCAGATGGAATTTCGATTAATAAAAAATCATGACCAAATTCCAGCTGCCGATGACGAGTTTGCAAATAGTTTGCTTCTAACGGTTCTGCATCATAGTGATAATCCGATAAAAATATTGCAAGAAATATTCAGGGTTACCCAAAATAATGGTAGAGTCGTTGTTATTGAATCGGTTTACGGAGTTGATGGTTTCCAACTTTCAGAGGGGGAAAGACACAAATTGCAATCTTACTTATCCCTAAATTCAGAACAACAACGAATGGTAAATATTTTCTTCGATCATTTTTATAACAGATTGATTAATTACACCGAAGATGTAACAAAGAAAGCGAATGTTCCTTATAACTTTAACACTCCGGAAGGATGGAAAGAAATATTTGAAGAAAACGGATTTGTTCAGGAAAATGTAATTCATCTCGGTGTAGATCAACCTATTGTTCCGGAGTATCACACTCTGCATGTATTAAAAGTTATTAAGTAAATTAATATTCTATTATTTAATAATTAATTGATGTGGGAAAATTCTGTTAAACAATATAAATGTTTTTTGTGTTTTAATTTATAAATGTAAAGTGAAATTTTACGGTAAGGTTTTATCATTTAAAATATTTTAGGAGATTATATGGATACGAAAATAAAGATTGCTGCCGCACAGCTTACTCCTGTTTTTTTAAATAAAGAAAAAACGGTTCAAAAAGTTTGCGATGCAATTGTTGAAGCAGGGAAAAAAGGTGCAAAATTAATTGTTTTTCCGGAGGCTTTTATTTCCGGTTACCCTGATTGGGTCTGGTCTATTCCACCCCACAAAACGGAACGGCTAAACAATCTATATGTTAAGTTAGTTAAAAACGCCGTATCTATACCGGATGAAACGACTAATAGACTTTGCAAAGCGGCAAAGACGGCAAACATAAATGTGGTTATCGGAATGAATGAGCGAAATTCGGAAACTAGTAATTCCAGTCTTTACAATACAATTTTGTTTATTGATGACAAAGGAATTATACTTGGAAAACACCGGAAATTA
>JALSTI010000131.1 GCA_026983795.1 Melioribacteraceae bacterium | reverse complement strand
AGCTTGTTAACATTTTTCGAATCAATCATCAAAATTGCTTCGGCTTCGCGAGGAATTGCATTACGTAATGATCCGCCGGAAACCTCGGCAATCTGAAACGGGAAATCAAATTTGTTAAGTAACTGAGCAAGTAATTTAATTGCATTAGCTCTGCCTTGATGAATATCGAGTCCCGAATGACCGCCTTTTAATCCCGTTACCATAACTTCGTAAGCTTGCGTGCCTCTTTTTGCGCGTGTCCAATCGATTTTAAAAACCCCGACGGTATCCTGCCCGCCGGAACAACCGACATAAAAAACTCCGTCCTCTTCGGAATCCATATTGAGAAGGACTTTTCCCGAAATAAAATTTTTCTTTAATGCTCCGACACCGGTCATTCCGGTTTCTTCATCAATTGTTAATAAAAGTTCCAAAGGACCGTGAACAGCGCTCTTATCGAGTGCAACAGCCATTGCAGCCGCAACCCCTATTCCGTTATCGGCACCGAGTGTAGTTCCGTCAGCGGTAATCCATTCGCCTTCCCTGTGAATTTCAATGGGATCATTATCGAAATCGTGTTTAGTTCCTTTATTCTTTTCGCAAACCATATCCACATGCCCTTGTAAAACAACTGTAGGACTTTTTTCATGTCCTTTAGTTGCCGGAACGGAAATTACAATATTGCCAACTTTATCTTCTTTGAAAGAAAACCCATGTTCTTTTGCCCAATTTTTAATATGCGCGCGAATTTTTCCCTCTTTTTTTGATGGCCGGGGAACCTGTGTAATTCCGTAAAAGTGTTCCCAAACTAACTTAGGTTCCAAACCTTTAATAGCTTCTTTTGACATAAATACTCCGTTATGTATTATTAATTTAGATTATTAAATATTAATTAAAGTTTAACTGTGTCTGATATTTAAAATATCGCCGTCTTTTACAATATAATCTTTACCCTCAAGTCGCCAAACCCCGGCTTCTTTACATTTGCCGAACGATTTATACTTTATAAAATCATCGTAATGAACAACTTCGGCTCGTATAAATTTATTGTAAAAATCCGTATGAATAACACCGGCAGCTTGCTGTGCGGTATAGTTCTTTTTGATTGTCCATGCACGCGTTTCGTCTTCGCCAACGGTAAAGAAGGATTGCAAACCCAATATTTTATAAGAGGTTCGTAAAATTTTTGTTAAAGCCGATTCTTTAATTCCATATTCCTCCATAAACAGAGCTTGATCATCTTTGTCCAGTTTAGATAACTCAAATTCAATTTCGGCTGAAAAAGGAATAATTTCTATATCTTTATTCAATTTTTCTTGTATGTTTTTTACAATCCCGCTTGCATTCTGAATAGAGGTTTCATCCAAGTTTATTGCAATAGCCAAAGGTTTTAATGTGAGCAATTGATAACCGGAAAGTAATCTTAATTCATTTTCCGATAAATCCAAATCGCGCAGCGGTAATTCGTTGCTTGTATGTTCGTAACATTTTTGAATTACATCCAATTCTTTTTTTAAATTTTCATCTTTTCTTTTTTGTAAATCCTTTTCCAATTTTTCAATTCTATTTTCCAAAAACGAAAGGTCTGTTAACAAAAATTCAGTCTCCAGAAAATTAATATCGGCAACGGGATCGATTTTATTCATAGGATGAGGAACGGAAGGATTTTGAAATTGCCTGATAACGTAAAAGAGCGCGTTATTATTTTTCACATTATTCAGAAAACTTGAAGTTATTCTTACTTTTCCGTCATCGGCAACTCCCAATCCGGGAATATCGAAAATTTCAAATGTAGCGTAGACTTCTTTTTTAGGATTAAAAATTTCCGTAAGATTGTCTAATCTTTCATCGGGAACCTTTACAACTTCAATTTTTGCTTCTGTTCCTCCAAAAGCAGAACCGGTGTGAATATTTGCAAGTGTATTAAATAAAATGCTTTTGCCGGAACCGTGTAAACCAACTAAACCAATTTGCATAATATTATTTATTAAAAATTATTCGGTAAAGAAATATAGTTAAATTATAAAGAATATAGGAAACGCAGAGGCGGAATTAAACGGAAAAACCAATTAAAATTTTATTTTGTTAATTTATTCGGCATCGGAAATAATTTGAGTGTGTAATTCTATTTCTTCCAAAACCGAAGAGACTTTTAAGCATTCTTTTAAATCGCCGCTATAAACCACGGCTTTCCCTTTAACATGCACTTCGAATGCTAAAGCTCTTGCTTTTTCGAAGCTGCAACGGATGGCTTTCATAAGTTGATTAATTACTTCGTCGAATGAATGCCAGTCGTCGTTGTATAATACAACACGAAAAGCAAGTCCCGATGAAACTTCTTCTTCAACTTCCGGTTCAATAATTCCGGTTGGTAATTCTTTAGCCATTTTTAGTAAATTTTTAAAATTGATGACTAATAAGATTATAAAATTGCGATAAAAAACAAAATTTTGATTATATTATAAAGCAAGGAAAAATAAATTTTATACGGATAATAAAATTAGAAGATATTAAAGTGGATAAAGTTCAAGTTGAAATATTAGGTTTATCTTCCAGCCCTTCGGCAGGAGGCGCTTATGCATTATTATTGAAAGAAGCGTACGGAATTAGAAGATTACCAATAATAATAGGCTCTTTTGAGGCTCAGTCGATTGCTTTGGAAATTGAAGGAATTAAGCCGCCCCGGCCATTAACCCATGATTTAATGAAAAGTTTAATAGACAACCTCGGCGGTTCGGTAAATGAAATTATTATAGATGAGTTAAAAGAAAACACTTTTTACGCAAAAATAATAATCGAAATTTCGGGAATGACAAACGAAATTGACGCCAGACCGAGCGACGCCATTGCTTTAGCCGTAAGGACCCATGCTACAATATACGTTGCGGAAAGCGTAATGAAAGCGGCTGCATTCGTGCCTTCGGGCGAAGAAGCGGAAAGCGATTTATCCGAAGAAATGCCGTTTGAAAATGAAAGCGAAGTATCGCCGAAAAAACCGGTTTCAAAAGAAACAAAAATTGCGTCATTAATGGATAAGTTAAGGGAAGCCGTTGAAAAAGAAGATTATGAAAGAGCAGCTAAAATAAGAGACGAAATTAACAGATTGAAAGGAATTACTAATTAGTTAAATACTCTTTTACCTATTTCACATTCAAGACACTTATTTTTAAGGCAATATCCCCTGAATAATTCAATCATTCCTTGAGCAAATATAGTGCGCTTTTTGTATCCGTCCAAACCTATCACTTCTGAAGTCTCACGGACTATTTTATTATCCGAGCGTTGAGTATAAATATGAAATATATTCAGTACCCTTTTTAACAATTGTTTTTTACCGAAAATATCGAAGTAAACCGCCAGAAACGGAAGAATAACATTAATTACAATTTCATCCGCCCGGGACGCACCTACGAAATATTTTATTTTTACATTAGCTTCTTTACCAAATACATAATGATTCGACCAATAACCATCCGATTTAACTATAAATAAAGACCTTACCGAATTTATTAATATTTTATCGCTTCTTATCTCTTCAAATTTTTTAATTAACTGAGGTATTAAATTACCGTGAATAATTTCAAACAGAATTATAATTCCTCCGGCAATTCTAATTGTAGGAAAATTTTGCGGTCTGTGATTTAAAAAGCTCCACTGCGTTTCATTTAAAAATTTACTATCGTAAATCTTTTTTATCATTTGCCAGTCTTCACTAAGCCTCCGCTCATATTCCGATACTTCGTTTTCCGGTAAAGACTCCACATCCGGCATTATTCCGCTAATGTGAAAAAGCGAGGTTTCAATATAATCTTTCAGCTTTTGATCGGTTCCTAACTTGTCAATAAATTCTAAATTAGCGTATTTTGCCAATTTAAGCATGGGAGATTTATTTTTAGAATAACCGAGCGCTTCGAATATCATTTCATAAAGCAATTGCTGCCAAAGTTTAGGATTATTAAAATCCTCGTGAGTAAATTCCCTATTCAAAAATTGCTCTGATAATTCATATTTAATAACCGGTTCTTTAATATTATTTTCACTAATAAACAGCAACTCTTTTAACCGGTCTAACATCCTCTTACTTTTTTTATTAAATCTTTGTATTCCTAATTCAACAATAAACTTTTTCTTCAACTTGTAGCTAACTTTTTCATTAATACCGGAACATTTGAATTTACCGTTAAGTTTACTAGACGGTGTGATATTTTCAATAGGAATGGCATTATCCGAAATAAATTTTTGTAGACTGATGGAAGGCACTTTACGACCGGCTTTTGTAAATACGAAATTTTGTTTCAATCTGTTGGTTAACGTAACATGCAGAATAACCTTATTATATTTACTATCAATGTTGTGCCCGTGTTTTTTCCAATCGGAATAATCCAAATCAATTTCAATATCGCCCACATAAGTTAAACCGCCAATTTGAACCCGGCTATGTTTAAAATCCGGACCCGCACCGTTATCGTTATAAATGCCCGGATCAAGCACTTGAATATTTTGATGGTTAAAGGTTTGAAGGGAACGTTCGAATGACTGTTTTTGCCAAATGTTATGAAGATGCTTTTCAAATACTTTTTGATCAGAATCCATCTGATGCCTTATGTTCTCTTTCTGATTGGAAATAAACTTATCAGAAGTTAAATAGCAACTTTAGTGTTAATATTAAAAATAAATTTATTAAATTAAAATTTATAATTCAATTTAATTATTTAATATATTTTGTATCCGGTTATTAAACTCATCCAGTTTTTCACTAATTTTCTTACCGAAATCTATCGAGTTATCTGCATAAATTAGTCCTCTGCTTATATTTATCAAAAAATCGGAAATCTTGTTTATTTTAAATAATCTTATAATTTCTTCCAAATTTCCGCCTTGCGCTCCAATTCCAGGCAATAATACAGGTAAGTTTTTAAGTTTTTCCAAATTTTGATTAAGCTCTTCCAAATTAGTAGCTCCAAAAACAACACCAAGGTTATTGAATTTATTCCATTCAATAATTTTATCAATTACTTCTTGATAAAGAAATTTACCGTTTGCTAATTTTAATTTTTCAAAATCCGCTGCACCGGCATTTGAAGTTAAGCCCAGAATATAACTTAGTTTATCCGAATAGTTTAAAAAGGGTTTGATGGAATCGAAACCCATGTAAGGATGCAGAGTAACCGCATCGCAATTAAATTGGTCAAAAATTGCCTTTGCGTACATTTCGGCGGTATTGCCAATATCGCCGCGTTTGGCATCCGCTATTATTGTTAAGTTACCGGGAATATATTTCAAAGTATCTTCAAGCGTTTTTATTCCTTCTGCTCCGTTTCTTTCATAAAAAGCAAAATTTATTTTATACGCAGCAGCTTTTTCGTATGTGTTTTCAATAATTGTTTTATTGAAATTTAAAACCGGATTATTTCCGGAGAGCAGATGATTTGGAATTTTCCTAATATCCGTATCCAATCCCACGGAAATAAAAAGTTGATCCTTAAATTTGTTTTTTAATTTGTCAGTAGTTTTCATTATAAATTAAAATTTTTAAACATCATGGATTCCACCGGAAATTCCGTTCTTTTAGTATATTTTGCCGTGGTTTTCCGGTTGTAAGGATTTAAGACTTCGCCGTCTATCTCAAAGTAAATAAGCTGCCCGATTAACATTCCGGCGTAAATTTTAACCGGTTGTTTTACCGATATTTCAAGCGTCCAAGTGTTACAAAAACCCGCATCACCTTTACCGGCGGTAGAATGAATATCAATTCCCAGTCTGCCAATACTCGATTTTCCTTCCAGAAACGGGACATAATCGAATGTTTCCGTATATTCTTCCGTTACACCGAGATAAAGTTTAGAGGGCAATAAAATATATCCGTCCTCCGGGATTTCAAAAATGTCAATTTTATTATGAGCTTTTGCATCCAAGATATCATTTTTGTAAACGCCCAACCATTTACCCAAACTTACGTCATAACTGTTTGAGCCCAATCGTTTTCTGCTAAACGGTTCTATTTTAATTTTCCCGTTCTCAATTTCTTCCAAAATTTTTTTATCCGATAAAATCAATTTTACTCCTATGTATATTGTCTTCTATTATTATAAATATTCATTGCTATTCCAACAAGAGCCATATCAACAATTAACGAACTTCCGCCGTAACTTAAAAACGGCAGAGGTAAACCCATAACCGGTGTTATTCCCAAATTCATTCCGATATTTATACTAAAATGCGTAAACAATAAAGTTAAAATACCGACCAAAACAATATTGCTAAACTTATCTTTTACACTTGGTAAAATATTAAGAATTCGTAAAAAGATAATCATAAACAGCGAAATAATTATAACGCTTCCCCAAAAACCAAATTCTTCTCCTATTACGCAATAAATAAAATCCGTCCATTGTTCCGGAATAAACCTAAGTTGGGTTTGGCTTCCGTGCAGAAATCCTTTTCCGAATATTCCTCCCGAACCGATTGCTACTTTAGCTTGCAAGGCATTATATCCGGCACCGAGCGGATCGGCATTAGGATTAATAAAGGTTTCAATCCTTTTCTGCTGATGCGGTTTAAGAAACTTTATCATATAATCGAAAATGAAAGCGCTTGCCAAATTAACCACTACAATGGTAATACTTGTAAATAAATCCCTTCTGAAAAAAAACAAAGCTATTAGAATTAATAACATTGCTATAACTAAAGATGCCGTTCCGAAGAACGAAGCAAAAATTACAACTACGGGCGATACGACTACAAAAAATGCAAACAAATTTAATCCGCTCCAGAAAATCATAGTGAAAGTTATTATCAAATATACAATCGCAGTTCCTAAATCCGGTTCCATTAAAATAAGTCCTACCGGCACCAGTCCTATTAATAATGCAATTCCAACATCTTTAATATTGTTTATATTCCGTTTCTTATAAGTCAACCAGTAACCCAAAAACAAAATCAAACCGATTTTTGCAAATTCGGACGGTTGAAAACCGATTGGTCCCACGTGAATCCAGCTTTTTGCACCGTAGACTGTTTTTCCTAAAAATATTACTCCGATTAATAAAATCAGAGAAAATCCATAAGCATACGGTGCTAAAATGCGGTAACTTTTATGCGGAAGCAAATAGAAAAAGAAAAAAACAAATAATGAAATGAGCGCAAAGTAAACTTGTTTTTGGAAATTTCCGCTTGCCGTTGGATGATTATAAGTGCTGCTATAAATAGCAACTAATCCGGCTCCCATTAGCAAAAGTACGGGCAGAAATATGGAGAAATCAAATTTATCTGCAATTTTTTGAAACATCAGTTTATACTCGATAATATTTTCTGGTTATCTATTTCACTTTGCGATTGTAAATATGCTTTAATAACATCCCGGGCAATAGGTGCGGCAAAGGAACTGCCGAAACCAACATTTTCTACCATTACGGCAATTGCTATTTTAGGATTATCATACGGAGCAAAGGCAACAAAGAGGGCATGATCTTTACCGTGCGGATTTTGTGAAGTACCGGTTTTTCCGGCAATTTTTATATCCGGTAATTTTATTCCCCGTGCTGTACCGTCTCCGTTTACAACTTTATACATTCCCCACCTAACAATATCAAAATATTTCCGGTCTATGTTTACATTAACCGAATCGAAATTAAATGGTATAAATTCTTGTGAGTTTCTTGTCAAATATCCTTTTACTACATGCGGTTTCACAGTTTTACCGTAATTTGCCAAAAGCGCTGCGTATTGCGCCAATTGTAAAGTTGTAACACTTAATTCACCTTGACCAATACCAAGACTTATTAAATTACCCCTTCCCCATTTATTTTTGCCATAAACCCTATTGTAATAATCGGAACTTGGAACTATTCCTCTTGATTCCTCGCTTAAATCGATACCGGTCTTTTTACCAAAACCGAATAATTTACAATAATATGCCCATCTATCCAGACCAATATCCAATATCAGTTTATAAAAGAAAGTATTACATGATTTTTCAATTGCCTTAACAACATCGGTATAACCATGAACGCCGTGGCATCTAAAAAACCTATTACCAAATTGATAACCGCCTTTACAGTTTACCGTTGTATGTTTCGTAATCAAGCCTTCATTTAACCCGACTATTGCGGCAAGCATTTTTATTGTTGAACCCGGTGGATAAATGGACATCGTTGCTCTGTCGAACAAAGGTTTATCCTTATCTTTGCTTAGCTTTCTTATTACCTCCCGGCTAACTACCGAAGCAAATTCGGATAAATCATACTGGGGAGCGCTAACAAAAGCGAGAATTTCCCCGGTTTTTGGATCGATTGCAACTAACGATCCTTTTTTACCTTTGAATTTTTTTTCGGCTACTTTTTGCGCTTCGGAATTAATTGTTAAAACCAAGTCGAAACCCTTTTGGGGTTTTTTATCTTTAAGTCCGTTTTCATAACTACTAATAATTCTTTGTTCGGAATTTACAATTACTAAACGGTATCCTTTCTCACCTCTTAAATAATCTTCGTAAGTTTTTTCTATCCCTTTTATTCCTATATAATCTCCAAGCGAATAAATGCCTTTCATTTTTTTCAGAGTTCGAGTATTTATTTCCCTTGTATATCCGAACAGATGCGATGCATTCACACCAAACGAATAATCCCTTTGCATTTCAATTACATATTCCACACCCGGAAATTGTTCCTTGTTTTCTTCTATCCACGCAACAATTTTAAAATCGATATTACGTTTAATTCTTCTGGGAATGAAATTAGAGTAACCGGAGTTATGAGCTAATATTTTAGAAATGGAATTCGGCTCCATACCTAAAACCCTCTCCAATAGAGGACTTACTTTAGTATTATAATTTGCGGGAATTATTTGCAGCGTATAAGAAGGTTTGTTACTAACCAGCACTCTGTAATCCCTATCGAAAAAAATACCTCGCGGCGGTTTTAAGGTGATTTTTTTTATACTGTTTTCAGTAGATTTTTCGGTGTACACCACCCTTTCCAAAATTTGCATATTGAACAATTGGAAAACCGAAATAGCAAAAAAGACTGTTATAATAACCAGTAAAATTTTTCTTCTATCTTTTGAACCAAATGAAGTATCCATTATTCAAAATCTCTTTTCGGTTTAAATATTAACCACAATAATGCAAGTACCGCAGTATAAAGTGCAGGCAAAAAACTTTTTTGCACAAATAAAGAGGTAAAGGTAAAAGTTAAATCCTTAGCTACTAAAATTCTAAAAAACAACGAATCTATAACCGCGCAAACGAAAACAATTAAAACGAAAAAGATAGAGTTTAAGTTATTATACTTTCTGTTTTCGCTAAAGAAATAACCGGCTGTAAATCCGCCAAAGTTTTACTAAACATTGCGCTGCCAATCAATCCGCCGGAAAAAATATCAAATAAGAAACCAAGTATAAAACCGTAAACCGTTCCGAATAACTGTCCCTTAAGCAAGGTAAAATAAACCAAAACAATAAGCAGAATATCGGGGAGAATAAAATCAAACGAAATTAAGGGAATTAAAGTCAGTTGCAAAACAATTGCAATAATTCCAATAATAACCGGCAATATGTAGTTTTTTGGTTTAATTTACTTCCTTTAATAATTTTTCTTCGATATGATCAATTTCACTATTCGATATAATTTTCAACACCGCAACATTTCTCAGTTTAACAAAATCTACAAACGGAACAATCGATACATCGGTTAACAATCCGGCAATAGAAGTCTTTTTGCTATTAACGACTCCTATCGGTAAAGACGGCGGAGAAATTGTGCTGACCGGTGAAGTAACTATTCTGTCTCCTATATTAACGTCATCGGTAGTTGGAACGTTTTGAATAATAAATTCGTTACCGTTCCAGCTTAAAATACCGTCCACGCCGCTCCTTTGATCGCGAACCGCTAATTTGGAGTCGGGACTTTTAAGGGTTTTAACAACCGAAAATTCACCCGTTGTATCGGTAACTATACCGACAAAGCCGCTTTCGTTAACTACAGGCATTCCAATATTTACGTTATCTTTAGAACCGACATTTATTATTAAATATCCTTCGCGACCAGGAATAAATTTAGTAACAATTGTTGAAGGAATAAGGGGGAAATTGGTAGAGTCTTTTAGTTTTAAAAGATTTTTAAGTTCGCTGTTTACCAAACCGTATTCTCTTAATTGGTTTACTTGAATCATTAATTCTGCATTTTTTTGTTCAAGTTGTTTAACTTGGCGGCTTAGCGAATATAAATTTTTAAATTTTGAAATAACCGAATTTACCAATGCCATATTACCAAGAGCGTAAGTCCGCAATGTTTTAACATTAGCTTTTTTGTTTAACGGTAAAATGGAAAGACTTACTAAAAGTAAAAATATGAGGATTATATATTCTTTAAAACTACTATAAAATTTTTTTAAAATTTTATACATCAGAAACTTCTTTTACGGATAAACACCTTTGAATATTTATTCATATTTTCCATAGCTTTTCCGGCGCCTCTAACCACAGCAGTTAAAGGATCTTCGGCTACATGTACCGGAAGATTTGTTTCCATTCGTATTCTTTGGTCCAGACCCTTAAGCAAAGCGCCGCCTCCGGTAATAATAACGCCTCTATCAAGAATGTCCGCCGAAAGTTCAGGCGGAGTCCGTTCCAATGTTTGTTTAACGCCTTCAACAATTTGAGTTATGTTTTCGTTCAATGCTTCTCTAATTTCTACTGAACTAACTTCAGCGGTTTTAGGAATGCCGCCAACAAGGTCTCTTCCTTTAACTTGAATTGTAATTTCTTCCTTAAGTGGAACAGCCGAACCGATTTCGCATTTTATTGCTTCGCCGGTTCTTTCACCAATTAACAGGTTATAATTTTTCTTAAAGAACTGAATAATAGCATTATTCATTTCGTCGCCGGCAATTCGCAAAGATTCCTCATTCACAATACCCGACAATGCAATAACCGCTATTTCGGTTGTGCCGCCTCCTATATCCAAAATCATATTTCCAATAGGAGCTTCAACTTCAATTCCAACGCCAATTGCCGCCGCCATAGGTTCGGCAATCAGATGAACTTCTTTAGCTCCGGCATGTTCGGCGCTATCACGAACAGCTCTTTTTTCTACTTCCGTAACGCCGCTTGGAACCGCAACTATAACTCTGCGACTGGAAAAAATTCCAGTATTAACTTTCCGGATAAATGCTCTTATCATTCCTTCGGCTATTTCAAAGTCGGCTATAACACCGTCGCGCATCGGTCTGGAAACTCTAATTTGTCTGTGTTCCCTTCCTTGCATTTCTTTGGCTTTATTACCGAGCGCAATAATTTTTTTTGTATTTCTATCGAAAGCAACAATTGAAGGTTCGTTAAGAACAATTCCTTTACCCTTAACATAAATAAGGGTATTAGCGGTACCCAAATCAATTGCGACGTCGGTCGAAAAGAAATCTAAAATTCCCATAATACCTCTTTAATGCTTAAAGTTTCTTATTCCGGTAAATACCATTGAAAGACCAAGATTATCGGCTGCTTGAATAACATCTTTATCTCTTATTGAACCTCCCGGTTGAATAATACTTGTAATGCCGTTTTTTGCAATTACTTCAATACCATCCGGGAACGGGAAAAATGCATCGGAAGCGGCAACCGCGCCTTCTAAATTATGCCCGAATTCTTTAGCCCTTAATGCTGCTAATTTTGCAGATTCCACACGCGACATTTGACCGGCGCCCACACCGATTGCTTTTTTATTTTTAACATAAACAATAGCGTTAGATTTTGTGTGTTTGCATACTATCCAAGCAAATTTTAAGTCTCCGGCTTCTTTTTGCGTATATGTTTTTTTAGTAACTGTTCTAAATTTATCATCGGTTAATTTGGAATTATCTTTATCTTGTAACAAGTAGCCGCCCGTAACGCTTTTTATTTGTTTAGAATTATTACCGGAATGTAATAATTTTATTATTCTTCTGTTTTTCTTTTTTTTCAATATCTCATTTGCTTCTTTGGTATAATTTGGAGCGCATACAATTTCCAAAAATATTTCATTTAATTTATTAGCTGTTTCCGCATCGACTGTGGAATTAAACGCTGCAATACCGCCGAAAGCGGAAACGGGATCGCAAGATAAAGCCTCTTGATATGCTTCCAAAGTTGTTTTACCAAGCGCAGCTCCACATGGATTGGTATGTTTTATTATTGCGCAAGAAATTTCGGGTAATTCGTTTACCAAATCTACCGCCGAAGTTAAATCGACTATGTTATTATATGATAACTCTTTGCCGTGCAATACTTCAAAATAATCGAAAAACTTTCCGAAAAGGTAAGCCGACTGGTGCGGATTTTCTCCGTAACGTAATTTTTTTTGGAGCGGTTCGCTCAGTCTTAAAAATTCCGGTTGTATGTTAAACTCTTTTTCGAAAAATCCGGCAATCATATTATCGTAATTTGCCGTGTGGGAAAACGCATCGTAAGCTAATTTCCGGCGGGTTTCTAACGGAACTTCACCGCCCTTCAATATTTGAATAAGGGAATCATATTGCGAAGGATTAGTTACCACCAAAACCGATTCATAATTTTTGGCAGCCGCTCTGATTAAACTCGGTCCGCCTATATCAATATTTTCTAATTTTTCATCGATGCTTACATCCGTTCTATCTTTAAATTTTTCAAAAGGATACAAATTAACGCAAACCAAGTCAATATTAAAAATATTATTTTTTCCCGCTTCTTCAACATCGTTCTTATTGTTTCTTCTAAGTAAAATTCCGCCAAATATTTTAGGGTGTAATGTTTTAACCCTGCCGTCAAAAACTTCGGGGAATTGAGTATAATCGGATATTTGTGTGCAATTCAAATTATTTTCAGTAAGCAAGCGGGCTGTATTGCCCGTAGCTAATAGATCGAAATCGAGTTCGATTAACGATTTGGCGAATTCAATTAAATTTGATTTATCGGAAACACTCAGCAGCGCTTTCTTTTTCAATTATTAATCCGGATTAATTTAATTAATTATAACTCTGTTTTCACTAACAATTATTTTATTTTCGGCAAACTTTTTTACCACAAAAGGTAGAATTTCATGTTCAATTTTTAACACTTTCCGGGCAATTTCATCGGGATTATTCAGCCCGTTAATATCAATGCACTTTTGAAAAATAATCTTTCCGTTATCGTAAACTTTATCCACAAAGTGGACCGTTGCTCCGCTTACTTTCATACCCGATTCAAAAACCGCTTTGTGAACATTCATTCCATACATTCCTTTACCTCCAAACAACGGAAGCAAAGCCGGATGAATATTAATTATTTTTCCCTCAAAACTTTCTACAAAATCATCGGGAATTTTTTTTAGAAAACCGGCAAGAACAATTAGTCCGATATTATTTTCAACAAATATTTTTCTTAATTCAACGTATTGATTTAACATTTCCCGTTTATCGAGCACAAAAACTTCGATGTTTTTACTTCTAGCAAAATCAACGGCTTGGCATTGTTTGCTGCCAATTACATATTTAATCTTTGCATTAAATTCTTCATTAGTTGTTGCATAATATAAAGAACGAAGATTTGAACCTCTACCCGAAACAAATACCGCTAAACTTAACATAAATAAATTCTATATATTTTATAAAGTTATTGAATAATGTATTATAAGTCAATTTTAGAAGATTTTTCCATTCATTAAAAACCGGCAATTAATATTTCATAATTTTCAATTTTCTAGCAAGATTGTTGATTTGCGCTTCTATTTTTGTTTTATAATAAAAGTCGTTTTCATCACGGGCTTTTATTAAATATTTTTTTGCTTCATTAAAATTTTTAATTAAATAATAAGCTTTAGCTTTCATTAAATAGGCTTCCGGTAAAATCCATTTTTCAAATTTATAATTATTTGAGATTGCACGTGATGCATAATTAAAGGCTTCGTTCAATTCGCCAAGTTCAATTTCACTTTCGCTTAAATACAATAATGCTTTCCCTTTCCAATCAATATTTTCTATCGAATCCACAGCTGTTTTAAGCAATCGAATAACCATTTCAGGCTGATTGTTTTCGAGATAATTTTTTGCTTTTATTACCGACTTAATATTACTCCGCAAATTTTCGTCGAACAATGTTTCACTGAATTCTTTTGCGTGACTATCTTCGTCTAAATCCAAATTT
>JALSTI010000130.1 GCA_026983795.1 Melioribacteraceae bacterium | reverse complement strand
TATTTCCGGAGTTCAAGGTTATGGAAAAATAATAAGGAATTTAATTTAAATCTAAAAATTTATTTCGTTAGAAGGAGAATGATAAATCGCGGTTAACGGGAAATTTTCGTCACGTTACAAATTTTACGATAATCTGAAAAAAAATTTAAGAGGAATAGGAATCTATTAATTCCATCCAAAAAGTAGGATCCATATTATAACGGAAGCTAACCGGATTGTAATAATTCCCCTGCGAACTTTCTATCATATCGTAAATACAATTTACAAAATCAATTATATCGAATTTGGAAGCTATACAAAATCTTGTGGAAATTACCTTAATTTCGTTCAAAATGTTATTTTTTGTTTGTGGTAAATGTTCCCCGGAGTTAATATATTCGTTTGGAACTTCGTTATTTGTGCCTAAATAATTTTCCATTTTCTTTTCCCGGCTTACTTTTTTATTTTCAAACTAAAGAAGAGAATCTTAAAAATTGTGATATGCATCATTAATTCAAAGCCACGGAATAAAGTAAAAATTTTCTTTACAAACTCTAATTTCCTATTTTTCAACAATAAAAAAGAATAAAAAGGAATTAATATGAAATTGTTAATGATTTACGCAACAAAGTTCGGATATAAAACCAGCAAAAAGGGTTTGGAGAATGCGGAGGAAATTAATGAAGAAAAGGAACTAAACGATGTATTGGTAGGATTTATTCAAGTTGAAGAAAGGGACGAAGAAAATGCATCTTATGTGGAAACCAAACTTATAAAAAATCTTAAATGGGCAGCCAGAAAAAACGAAACGAACAAAATAGTGCTGCATTCGTTTAATCATTTATCGGATAGTAAGGCGTCGCCCGACTTTTCAAAAGCGCTTTTAGACCGGGCGGACGAACGGCTGAAGAACTCGGATTATGAAACATCTCAAACTCCGTTCGGATATTTTTTGGATCTGGATATTCAGGCGCCGGGTCACCCGCTGGCTAGAATTTTTAAAGATATTTAATCCCATATGCATGAAAAAATTTATGAAGCAGCAAAGTTAATTCTAAATTCCAAAAGAACAGTTGCTTTTACCGGCGCCGGCATTTCAGTAGAAAGCGGAATTCCTCCGTTCCGCGGTAAAAACGGTTTATGGAGCAAATACGATCCTGTTGTTTTAGATCTAAACTATTTTTATTCCCGACCCAAAGAATCGTGGCAAGTGATTAAAGAAATATTTTATGATTTTTTTGGAAAAGCTAAACCGAATGCTGCCCACAAAGCTTTGGCATTGATGGAAGAGAAAAATTTATTGCATACTATAATTACACAAAACATAGATAATTTACATCAGGAAGCCGGCAGTAAAAACGTATATGAATTTCACGGAAATTCCAGAAATTTAATTTGTACAAAGTGTGGGAAAAAATATAATGTTTCGCAAATTAATCTTGCTAAACTTCCTCCGGTTTGTAACAATTGCGGCGGAGTGTTGAAGCCGGATTTTATCTTTTTCGGAGAAAGAATTCCCGAACCGGCAAATTCAAAATCTTTTGCAGAAGCAGAAAGAGCAGATTTGTTTATTTTAATCGGTACTACAGGCGAAATTATGCCTGCTTCATTAGTTCCAAGGGTGGCAAAAGAACATGGGGCAAAAATAATTGAAATAAATACCGGAAAATCTAAATACACAAACAGCATTACAGATATTTTCATACAGGAAAAAGCTACGGCTGCACTTACTAAATTAGTAAAAATGATTTTTAAATTAGAAAAAGATTAACTAATATCCTGTTATGCTGCAAATAACAGGTAACTATTTAAAATAAAATAATGTAGGTTAATCACTATAGTTTTATTAAATTTCCCGCTTGAATTTTAGTAAAAAAGGAAACTATGAAGAGCATTAGAAATATAGCAATTATTGCACATGTTGATCACGGCAAAACTACACTGGTCGACCAAATATTAAAACAGAGTAAAATATTCAGAGAAAACCAAAATATTCAAGAACGTATACTTGATTCAAACGATTTGGAACGGGAGCGTGGAATAACAATTATATCTAAAAATATTTCAGTTTATTATAACGATGTAAAAATAAATTTGGTCGATACTCCCGGACATTCGGATTTTGGAGGAGAAGTTGAGCGGGTGTTAAAAATGGCAGACGGAGTATTGCTTTTGGTCGATTCTTTTGAAGGACCTATGCCGCAAACCAGATTTGTTCTTAAAAAAGCTTTGGAATCTCATCTGCTTCCGATTGTTGTAATTAACAAAATTGACCGGCCGGATAACAGACCTGCGGAAGTTCTAGACGAAATATATGATTTATTTATCGATTTGGGTGCTTCTGAAGACCTTTTGGATTTTCCCGTGGTTTATGCAAGCGGTCGTAACGGTTGGGCGGTTATTAATTTGGAAGACGAAAAAAAAGATTTGTCTCCTTTATTGGAAACGATTGTTAATTCCATTCCGCCTCCGGAAAAAAATGAAGGCTCTTTACAAATGCAAATAACAACAATTGATTACAGTGATTATGTCGGGGGCATCGGAATCGGTCGGGTTTATAGAGGTACCTTGAGAAAGTCGGATAAATTATCGATTATCCACAGAAACGGTTCCGTTGAAAATATTCAAATAAAACAACTGTTTTCATTTGAAGGATTAGGAAGGAAGGAAGTTGATGTTGTGGAAAACGGGGATATTTGTGCGGTTGTGGGAATAGAACATGTAGATATAGGTGATACAATAGTTGAATCGGATAATCTTGAACCGCTTCCTATTGTTGCCATAGACGAACCTACAATCAGTATGAATTTTACAACCAACACTTCCCCTTTTTATGGGAAAGAAGGAAAATTTGTTACATCCAGGCAACTTCGCGAAAGATTATTTAAAGAACTTGAAAAAAACGTTGCATTAAAAGTGGAAGAAACTTCAAGTCCCGATACTTTCAAAGTTTCCGGCAGGGGAATTTTACATCTTTCAATATTAATTGAAAATATGAGACGCGAAGGATACGAATTGGCCGTTGGCGCTCCCAAAGTTATTTATAAAGAAATAGACGGAAGAAAAGCCGAACCGATTGAAGTATTAAGCGTTGATGTTCCCGCGGAATTCTCAGGCAAAGTAATTGAAATTGTTGCAAAGAAAAAAGGCGAAATGGTTAAAATGGAATCCAAAGGCTCTCTAACTCACCTCGAATTTCATATTCCCTCGCGCGGATTAATGGGAATGAGGACCAAAATATTAACCGCAACATCGGGAGAGGGATTAATCCATCACCAATTTTATCAATACGAATTTTTTAAAGGAATAATTGTACACCGCCAAAACGGTGTCCTTATTTCTATGGGCGAGGGAATGGCTACGGCTTATGCAATCGATTCGTTACAAGACAGAGGGCGTTTTTTTATTGACCCTGGCGATGTTGTTTACTCGGGACAAATTGTGGGCGAACACAAGAAAAATAATGATCTGGAAGTAAATGTTCAAAGAGGTAAAAAACTTACCAATATGCGTGCTTCGGGTTCCGATAAAGAAATTAAAATTGTTCCTGCCGTAAAGTTTTCATTGGAAGAATCTCTCGAATTTATAGAAGACGACGAGCTTGTGGAAGTTACCCCAAAGGCAATTCGCTTAAGAAAACTATATCTGGATTCTCTCGAAAGAAGAAGATTCAACATAAATAAAGCAAGCTGATTGTTCCGGATGGAAACCTTTAGATGTTCGAATAACATCTTATGCAAACAAACTTCATATTCTTATTATTTTAATTATTGTTTTGTTGAAAAAAGTTGAGAAAATGTTTATTATCATTTGATAAATTAAATCAAAGTTTTTCAATAATTGTGTTTTTTATTATTTCCTTTCCGGGGCATATTTATGAATTTTGAAAAATTGAAAATATCAGATTTGCCTTTAGTAATCAACATTTTATTTTTTATTCTCGCTTCGCTTATTAAAGCTCAAGATTCAAACCTCAAATTAGATCAAATTTCACTTAACGAAGGATTGTCTAATAGCGTTGTTAATGTGATATTCCAAGATAAGAAAGAATATTTATGGTTTGGAACACAAGACGGATTGAACAAGTTTGACGGCTATAACTTTACGGTTTATAAATATCATCCGAACGATTCATTATCTATACAAGATAATTGGATTGAAACGATTGCCGAAGATAATTATGGAAGATTATGGATAGGAACTCAAAGAGGAGGCGTTTCTGTTTTTGATCCCGAAAAAGAAATGTTTGTAAATTTCTCTCATTCATCGCAAAATAAAAATTCCCTCTTAAATAACAGAGTCTGGGATGTTAAAGTTGAGGACTCCAACACGGTTTGGATAGGTACGGCTTCCGGTTTGGATAAGTTTAACATTTCCCAAAATAAGTTTACTCATTATGTTCATAATGCAATCGATACAAATTCAATAAGCAGCAGATCGGTTAATGCAATTTATATTGACGATGCTGGAAATTTGTGGCTCGGTATGTGGGGAAACGGTTTGAATAAATTCGATAGGAAAAAAAATAAGTTTATCCATTTCCGTTTTGACAATGGGAAAAACGATTTTTCCGGAAGAAATAAAATTAAGAGTATTCGAAAATTGAACGACCATAAAATATTGTTAGGCACAAAGGCAGGTCTGTTGGTTTTTGATATTTATAATTATTCTTGGTCTCCTTTCATTCCGGCTGATAATTTTAACTTCGGTAAATATACAATCCTTTCAATACTAAAAGACGATAGCGGAAATATTTGGTTGGGAACTCATCATAATGGAATCTTAAAAATTGACGGGAAAACCAATCTTGTAACTAAATATTCCGCTAATTTATTGAATAAAGACTTTTTGCAGGATAATTGGGTGCATGCTATTTTAGAAGATAAAACCCATAATATTTGGTTCGGAACGGGAAAGGGAATTGAAAAATATACTCCGCTTAAACAAAAATTTATCAATATTGTTCATAATCCATACGATAAAAACACAATAAGCCAAGGTGAGGTTTTATCCGTTTGCGAAGACAGCGACGGTTTCGTATGGTTGGGAACCTGGAACGGCGGGTTAAATAGATTTAATTCCGTTAAAAATGAATTTAAACTTTATGTAAATGATCCCAAAGATCCAAATAGTTTACCCAATAATATTGTTTGGTCGGTTTTGGAAGACCATAATAAAAATATTTGGGTGGGAACATATAACGGATTAGCTAAATTTGATAAGAAGAAAGAAAAGTTTAAAATATTTAAACATAATCATAAAGATTCTACGAGTATTAGTTTTAGCAATATTTCCACAATATTCGAAGACCTGAATCATAACCTTTGGGTTGGAACTTGGGGCGGCGGAATAAATCTTTTTGACAGTACCGGAAACAAAATTACATATTTTATTCATAATCAAAACGATTCAACTTCTTTAAGCGATAATTTAATAAATGTAATTTTTCAGGATAAAGATAATCGTATTTGGATCGGCACTAATTCGGGCGGATTGAATTTATACAATCCCATGTCAAACGATTTTTCTCATTTTACATACGATCCGGAAAACAAATTTTCATTGAGTAATAATAGCGTTAAAAGTATTTATGAAGATAATAACGGGTACTTATGGATTGGCACCGCGGGCGGCGGACTAAATAAATTTGATATAGATTCAAAAAAATTTTACAGATTTACCGAGGACAACGGACTCTCAAATAACTCGGTTAATAATATTATCGGCGACTTTTCGAACAATTTGTGGCTATGTACCAATTTTGGATTGTCGAGGTTCAACCTTAAAACGGAAAAGTTTTTAAATTATTACGAAGAAGACGGAATTACCGGAAATCAACTGAATTCTTCGGGTATAATGTGTAAAGACGGCTCAATTTTTATCGGAGGTATGGGCGGAGCTACTGTATTTTTTCCAAAACAAATTGTAATAAATAAAAGAAAACCTCCGGTTGTAATTACCGCAGTAAAAAAGGTTAATAAAAGATTAAAAATACTTAAAGACGCTAATAACGTGGATAAAGTATCTCTGAATTATAACGAAAACACTTTCTCAATCGAGTTTGCCGCTCTCGATTATTCTAATCCGAAAAAAAACAAATATGCATACAAATTAATAGGATTTAATAAAGATTGGATATATGCAGGCAACGAAAGAATTGCTCATTATACTAATATTGATCCCGGTATTTATGTTTTCAGGGTTAAGGCGTCTAATAACGACGGTATTTGGAATGAAGACGGAGCCTCGGTAGTAATTGAAATTATACCGCCTTTCTGGGCAACCATTTGGTTTAGGGTGCTTGTCGGACTTATTTTACTCGGTTTGATTTTTTGGATGTTTAGAAGAAAAATTAAAAGTGTTGAAATTCAAAATATTAAACTTGAAAAATTAGTAAAGAAAAGAACTGCCGAATTGGAAAAGGAAATTTCGGATCGTATAAAAGCCGAAGAAGCACTTAAAAAATCGGAAAAAGAATTGATTAAATCGAATCAAAATAAAGATAAATTCTTTTCGATAATAGCTCACGATCTGAAGAGTCCTTTTTCTTCTTTACTTGGTTATTCCGGATGGTTGAAAAATGAGATAAATAATCTTTCTAAAGAAGAATTGAATAATTCGATTTCAAATATGAATAAATCAATTCAAAAAGTTTATGAATTAATACAAAATTTATTGGAATGGGCTCGAATTCAAAACGGCAGAGTTGAGTACAATCCTTCCAGCTTCGATCTTAAAAAACTGATAGATAATACAATTGGATATATCGAATTTAAAGCTCTGAATAAGGATATTAAAATTAGCAATAAAGTAAAGGAGAAACTATTTGTTTATGCCGATCAAAATATGCTAAACTCGGTATTTCAAAATTTACTTACAAATTCGTTAAAATTCAGTCATCCGGGCGATGAGATTAAAATTACTTCTAAAACTTCCGGCGGTTTTGTTGTTGTAAGTATTAGCGATAATGGCGTGGGAATAGAGAAAGACAAATTGGAAACAATATTCGATATCGGTAGTCACCACACTACGCTGGGAACAAAAGCAGAAAGAGGAACCGGTTTGGGTTTAATTTTGTGTAAAGAATTGATTGAAAGAAATAAAGGTAAAATTTGGGCGGAAAGCGAAAAAGGGAAAGGTTCCGTATTTTCGTTTACGGTTCCTTTAACTTCCGCAATTTATAAAATTGAAAAATCAATTCAATAAAAGCTGTTGATAAAATGAAAAACGAAGTTGAGCGTTCCGCTTTAATGGTTGATCTTTACGAGCTTACAATGGCTGCGGGGTATTTCCATCATAATTATAATCCTACCGTAACATTTGAACTGTTCTCAAGATATTTACCCGAAAACAGAAATTATTTGATTGTTGCGGGAATTGAAGAAGCTATTGAATTTATTGGTAACTTAAGTTTTTCTAAAGACGAGATAAAATATCTGAAATCTTTAAAAGTAATGAAAAATGTTAAACCGGAATTTTTTGAGTATTTGGCAAAGTTCTCTTTTTCCGGAAATGTTTATGCAGTAAATGAAGGCGAAATAATTTTTGCGAACGAACCAATTCTGCAAGTGCAAGCTCCTTTAATAGAAGCCCAAATTTTGGAAACATATCTGCTAAGTGTTATTAATTTACAAACTATGATCGCATCCAAAAGTTCACGGATAGTTAATGCGGCAAATTCCGACGGTAAATTAAGGGGGGTAATGGAGTTCGGCAGCAGAAGGGCACACGGACCCGAAGCCGGTGTTTATGCGGCACGCGCCGCTTATATTGCAGGATGTGTGGGAACTTCGAATGTATTGGCAGGATATAAATTCGGTATACCTGTTTATGGAACCGCCGCCCATTCTTGGACGTTGGCTTTTGATAGTGAATTGGAGGCTTTTAAAAAGTATTCCGAAGTATTTCCGGACAGCTCAATTTATTTAATCGATACGTTTGATACTTTGGAAGGAGCTAAACACGCTACTCAAACCGGATTTAATTTTAACGGAGTTAGAATTGATAGCGGAGACCTTGAATTGCAAAGCAAAAAGGTGCGGAAAATATTAGACGATAACGGTTTTAAAAATTCAAAAATTATTTTAAGCGGAGATCTTAACGAATATAAAATTGATAAACTTGTCAAAAATAAAACTCCGGTCGATTCTTTTGGAGTCGGTACTCAACTGGCTACTTCCGCCGATGCTCCCAGCTTGCCTGTTGTTTATAAACTTGTTGAGGTTAAAAAAGGAAACGATCGAATTTTTCGCGCTAAAACGAGTCCTCACAAAATTATGTATCCTGGAAGGAAACAAGTTTTCAGAGTGATTAATAACGGTCGCTTTGAAAAAGACACAGTGGATTTAGCGGAAGAAAATAAATCAGTAAAAGGGAAAAAACTTTTACATCAATGGATGTTAAACGGAAAGCAAGTTAAAGATTATCCTTCATTAGAAAATATTAAAACTTATGTAAATGAAAATTTGAAATTACTACCTCGTAATTTATTGGATATCTATAATAAAGTGGAATATAAAGTGGAATTTTCCGGAAGGTTGAATTCTTTGCTTAAAAATATTCAACGTCAACATAATTAGGGGGATAAAATGAAAAAAAATAAAATTTTGTTTTTCGATATCGATACTCAATACGATTTTATAATGCCGGATGGAGCTTTATACGTTAAAAGTGCCGAGACCATAATTCCAAATTTAAAATTATTGACAGAATTTGCTTTGCAAAACAGAATAAAAATATTTGCTTCGGCGGATTCGCATCCCGATGACGATCCGGAATTTAAACAATTTCCGCCTCATTGCTTAACAGGTTCCGCAGGCAACCGTAAAATTAAAGAGACCTACATTCCCGATGCGGTTGTGGTTAGGTATTATGAATCCAAACCGGAAGTTAATTTTGAAAATATTAACGGATTGATTTTTACTAAAAATACTTTTGATGTTTTCAGCAATCCTTATGTTGATGAGTTTTTATCGGAATTAAAACCGGATAAAATTTATTTGTATGGCGTTGCTACCGACTATTGCGTAAAAGCAGCAGCCGAAAGTTTATTAAACAGGGGATATCCGGTAACATTAATAACCGATGCTGTTAAAGCGGTTAATCCGTCCGATGAAATCAGAATTATTAACGGGCTTGTTAAAAAAGGTTTAAAAACAGCTACTACCAATTCGATTGTAAAAGAGAAAGTATTAAGCGATTAGAATTAATAAAAAATTTATAAATACAGAATCGTAATTAATTAAGTAGAGTTTCAAAGAGGAAAGGCAGAATTTTAGCGGATAAAAACATTCCGTAAATGAATTCTATGCTTCCGGGTTCTTTCTTTAACCGCGAAGACACGAAGGCGCAATGAAAAATAAATATAAATCTATTGAGGTTGTTTTTTATTTTTTGTTAAAATTCTATCTGTGAAAATCCGTTATACCGGTGTTATCCGTGTTCCATCTTTAACCGCAAAGGACGCAAAGGAAATAAATATAAACCTTTAGTAAATTTCAAAGCTGTTTTTTAATTAAAATTCTATCTGTGAGTATCTGTTGCATCAGTGTTATCCGTGTTCCATCTTTAACCGCGAAGACACGAAGGCGCAATGAAAAATAAATATAAATCTTTTGAGGTTGTTTTTTATTTTTTGTTAAAGTTTTATCCGTGAGTATCTGTTGCATCAGTGTTATCCGTGTTCCATCCCCTCAGTGCAAATCATAATTAATCGGTTTTTTCAGCGTCCTGTCAATATCGGTAATTTTAGTTAATTACACTATTCGTTAAAAGAAACTTATATGAATAGTAAAAAAGGTATATGTAAATAAACTTAAAGGTAACAATAATAAAGCGCGAAGAACAGTTAACATCTTCACACCTGAATTGTTTTTGCTTTCTTCCGATAGATTAATTTTAATTATTAGTGTACGTATCTAACTCTGTAATTCAGTTTGGTTTTGCTGTCTTTTTTAACTGGCACATTAAACGTAACGGTAGATACATTTTTTTTATTATACGGCAAACTGGAATTTAGAATTTCCCAATCGAATCCTAAATTTCTTTCCACTTCCACGGTAACATCTTCATTCTTTCTGTTCGTAATGGTAACTTCGTATGCTTCTTCATAAACACGATCGGTAATTCTTTTATGGTCGGTTTGTTTTTCTTCGGCTAAAATATCGAATGCATCGCCAATTTTAATTTTTATTTTTTCATTTTTCGGAGTATGATCGATTAAGTCTTCTCCAATAAATTCAAGACTTTCTCCATCCGACTTGTACATTCTTATTTTACCTTTCGGCATTGGTATTCCAAGACCGTTTTCCTTTTTGTTTTCGAATTCTACAATAACGGCAACCTTACCTTTTGAGTTTTGATTTCGATAACCGTAATATCCTCCGCTTCCGTAAAAATATTTTTTATGTGCTTTAACTCCGTTAGCTTCAAACAAAGATATTTGCTTGGTTTCGTTATTTGCCAAAGTAGTAGGTCGTTGTAAATTATAGATATGATATTCAAAAAATTCTTTTTCTTTAAATTGCTGCTCGGCAGCCATATTAGCTGATTTGTAAACTTTATCGTACTGTGTTGGATAAGGACTTCTGTTTTGTAATAGATTAACATCGCCGGCAACTAATTTAAGCTTTGCGTTTTTGAAAGTGGTTCCGGAAGTATTCTCCACGCTTACCCAAGAATTCAGGTCCAATTGATTATCATCTTTATTAAGTACTGCAACATATTCAGCATGCCAATTCATTCCTTTTGTCTGGTATGAAATTTCCACGTCTTGGTTTCCGTTAGAATTTGAATTTACCAACCAGACCAAAGTCGGTTTTGTTATTAAACCTTCGGGAAGCGTTCCGACGTTAAATCGGTATTTTGCAACGCTGGGAAGCATAACCAAGCCGCCGTCCTTTTTCTTTATAACTATCTGGCCGCCATAATTAGATAACAATGTTCCTTCTATTAATTCGTTTTTTTCTCCGATTAGTTGAATGTTTCTGCCCAAATATTTTTGCAAAATTTTATTGAGTGAAATTAAATCGTATTGATAATTTTGTTCTATAACGTTTCCGTCCAATTTTATATGAACGCTTGTAGGATCGATTTGCTGTGCAACATCGGTTATTTCAATCTTGGAATTTCCTTCCGGTATATTTATTTTTCTTACATCTTTTACAACGCCTAAATTGGAATTGTATACCGTAACCGATAGAGATTTTTGCTCATTTAACTGCCCCATTGCTACTCCCGTTAATATTAAACTTATTAAAATTAAAATAAAATGTTTTGCAAACATATTGGATTCTCCTTTTTTAAATAAAAAAATATTAATCGCCGAACGGTTTTTTTAGGAGTATTTTCTTTTTACGAAATCAATATATTGATTATATAAGTTTTTAACCAAAAAGTTCCTTGAAATATTTTTTTATTGCACGGTTACTATTCATGTTCAAAAAAATTGTGAAAAAAATGTTATATTTATAAAGGTTATTAAAAGAGGAGAAAATGTCAGACGCAATTAAACTTTCCGTTACACTGTTTACAACGCCAAAAGAATTATATAATGCCTGGTTAGACAGCGAAAAACATTCGGCTTTTACCGGCAGTAAAGCAACAATTGAAAGAAAAGTAGGCGGGCGGTTTACAGCCGGCGACGGTTATATTCAAGGCGAAAATACTTTGCTGCACATGAATAAAAGGATTCATCAAACATGGCGTACGACAGATTTTTCCGAGGATTCTCCGGATTCGATTGTAGAAATCAATTTTGATCCCGTTGAAAAAGGAACCAAATTAACTATAGTTCATACAAATTTACCGGAAGGGGAAGGAAAGAAATATAGAAAAGGTTGGAGGGATTATTATTTTACTCCGATGAAAAAGTATTTTAACGAAAAAGATTAAAAGTTAATATTTATATCTTATCCATTGAACAATTTCCGCCCATTTGGGTTTTTTCCCGGTTCGCAAAATTCCCACTCTGTATATTTTACCCGCTAAAGAAAACGATAAAATCATTGTAGCCAAGTTTATTAAAAATGCAAGAACAACTTCCATTGCCGGAACTTCTACAATAGACATTCGTGCAGGCATAACCAACAGCGATGCAAAAGGAATGAACGATGCAATTTTACCGATTGGACTTGCTGGATTTGTGGGAAGGGAAATTGCAATAAAAAAAGGAATCATAACCAACAGCATTACAGGCCACAAACCCGATTGCGCATCCTGTTCATTGTCGAAAATTGCTCCCACCATTGCGAATAATCCTAGGAATGTAATCAGACCGATAAAGAAATTCAGAAGGAAATAGAATACATAACCTAATTGTATGGAAAGTGTAAAATCCTTGGGCAGCGCAAACCAATTTGTAGAAATTACTACAACTACCGGTAACATCCAAATTGCCATTTGTACCAAGCCCGTAATTCCCGTACCGATTATTTTACCGGTCATTAATTCCTTTGAATTTACAGATGATAATAAAACCTCAACAATCCGGTTAGTCTTTTCGGCAACCACCGATCTCATCATCATGGTTCCTAAAAATATTAAGCTAAAATAAAGAAGAAAAGTTAATAGAAAAGATACCACAAGATTTCCGTATCCTTCTTTTTCAATTGCTTTTTCCAATGATATCCTGTACGAATTAAAATCTACATGCTTGCTTAAGAATTTGATATCGTCATTCGATAAAAATTTATTTTGGAAATAAATATCAACCAAAGCATGATCAATAATCGATTCGATTTTTTTAAATACAACGTTGTTATTCGGATTTTTGGAATAATATTCAACTTCTTTATTAGTAAGAGCGTTTTTAGGAACATAAACAATGCCGGTTAAAGTTTCATTCAACAAATCTTTCCGGTGCGATTGCAGATACCCTGAAAATTCATCCCGATCCATTGTGGCATAAGTAATTTTGTAATATCCGTTCTGTACAAACTTCCTTTTGGAAAACTCATCTTGAAGTTTTTTCGTAATACGGGCGCTTTCGGCTATAACAGTTAAATTAGTATTTTGATCACCTTCGTAAGACATAACAAAAGTTTGAATTCCTAATATGCCAAACATGAAAACGGGAATTAATAACGTCATAATAATAAACGTTTTAGAAAGTAATTTTTCACGAAGTTCGCGTTTCATTACCGCTATTGTTCTTGAACTAAACATGTTGCCTTCCCATTTTTCCGTTGTGTTCAGAGCCGGCTAATTCAAGAAAAATTTGATATAAAGAAATATCGTTCGCATCGAATTTTTTTACCCGTACGCCATGTTCTACAATAAGTTTCAGTAATTCTTGGGTTTGGTCTGCTGACTTAACGCGGATTCCTGTTGTATTTCCGAAGTTTTCAATTTTCTCTATCATCGGATTGTTATTAAGAAATGAAATGTTGCCTTCATAAGTTAAACTCACGTTTCTTTGTCCGTACCTTGCTTTTATTTCGTTTAACTCGCCGTCCAAAATAATTTTACCATGATCAATCATTGCAATATGGTCGCACATACGTTCGGCAAAATCCATCAAGTGAGTTGAAAGAATAATTACTTTGCCTTCTTGTTTTTTTTCGAGAACAATTTCTTGAAGTAAGTTTGTATTAATTGGATCGAGTCCCGAAAAAGGTTCGTCTAAAATTACGAATTCCGGATCGTGAAGAATTGTAGTAATAAATTGGACCTTCTGCTGGTTACCTTTTGATAAATCCTCAATTTTGGATTGCTTTCTATCGCCAAGTTCAAATCTTTCTAAATATTCTTCGGCTTTTTTCTGAATTTCCTTTCCTTTTTTCCCTTTCAGTTCCGCGAAATAGAGAAGCGTTTCCAGGACTTTCATTTTTTTGTACAGACCGCGTTCTTCGGGGAGGTAACCAACCTTATTCTTAAATTCTTGTCCTATTTTTGTCCCGCGTAAAATCACCTCTCCGCTATCGGGCAGATAAATATTCATCATCATCCTAATAGTAGTGGTTTTGCCGGCTCCGTTTCGTCCTATCAATCCGAAAATAGAACCTTCAGGAACGTTAAACGAGACATTATCTACTGCCGTCAATCCGTCGAACGTTTTGGTTAAATTTTTAACTTCAAGAGCGTGCATAAAAGTCCGGATTTTTCTTACAAAACTAATCATTTTTAATTTGCTATACCCGGAATTTTAGAACCTTCATTCACTAAAATTTTCTCTTACATTACAAATAAGGACTTTTTGCATATCAGATAACATCCTTAACATGTAATAACTGTTATTAACTTGAAATTCTTTTG
>JALSTI010000129.1 GCA_026983795.1 Melioribacteraceae bacterium | reverse complement strand
CAATTTTAATTCAAATAATATCTGACCATTTTTTACTCTTCTTGTTTTTTTGTGTAATACAGTTGATCTTTAAATGCAGTTCAATTTAGGTAAAAGTAAGATTTTATAATAAGTTGTATGAATGATATTGGATTATTTATTAAATGATCTTCTGAATTTAGAAAATAATTTATTCTTTTAAAATAAAGATAATTGCTTAATGTTTGAGAAGCCCCTAAAAAATAAATTTGAGAAGGTTCGTTTTTATCTGAAGATTTACGTTATTATAGATAGTAATAGTTTTAAAGTTAATCACTTGAACTAAATTTTTATAAATGAAAAATTGTAAACATAATAAACAAATTTCCGTATAACTCCTTCATCAAATTCTGTACAACAGGAGTGTGAGATGATAAAAATAATAAAAACCGTTAGTTGGCTGCTAATTTTAACGCATGTAATATTTAGTCATACATCCTTTACAGCTGCCGCCAGTAATAATAGAATTAACTTAACCGTAAACGATACATTAGTATATCTTAATATTCCCGAACGGTCCAAGGATGCTATTAGCGGTTCGGAATTTGTTAATCAAGTTACCGGTTTAAGTATAGAAGATAGAGAAAAGGCAGTTGTAAAAGAATTGTTCTCCGGTAACGTACCGTCATTTGCTCGTAAATTAAGACCTTTAAAAATCAGTCGAATAATTAATTGGAAAAGTTATGAATTAATTTTTTATACAGTTTGCGACTATATGGCAATTGGATCCGATGAGGATTATTTGTATATGCCACTGACACCTTCAACCGCGCAATACATTGCTGACCGTTTAAGTTGTTCACTTCCTACAAAAAAGCTTGTAGATATTATTTATGCTGACGCTGAGATTAAATTGAAACCTCAGCCAATTCCACCTTCGGATAAAATGACAACAGTTCCGGTTTTTAAACAGCATACCGATTCAATAAAACAGCAAATTGCACAAATAGGGTTTGACAGATCAGCCGATAATATTATTGCCGGACATAAAAAGGATATAATTATCTCAAATAAAATTTACAGTACTGATAGAAATTACGACAGGGTAGTAATCTATGGCTGGCATTTAAGTGAAAATAACCCTATTCAACCTGTGTATAATGGTCACAATGCAAACTATGCCGATTACTCCCATGGCGTACGCTTAATATCCAAATTAGCTTTTATTAATGGAGACTCAGTTCAAGTTGATGCTATTTTAAAGGATCCGGATTTGTCGGTGCTACTAAGTGATGAAGGTGTAATAAGCAAACCATATTATCCGGAAAGTGATATTTTTACTTCCTTGGAAGTCGGATATAAAAGCTCTCATATTGATTTTCAGTTAAAGCAGAATTATCCCAATCCTTTTAATCCGAGTACAATAATTAATTATCAGCTTAAAAGAAAATCTGCAGTTAATTTAAGCATTTTTAATATAATGGGAGAAAAAGTAGTTACATTGGTTTCAGAAGAACAGTCTGCAGGAGATTATAGTGTTGAATGGAATGCTCCTGCTTTTGCCAGCGGTATTTATATTTACAAACTGAAAGCCGGCTTTTATGAGAAAAGCCGTAAAATGATATTGATGCGTTAAAGTTTCTTTCCAATATTTAACATTTTTAAATTTTTACAATTTTATGTAACTTTTTATAATACAATTCCGTCTAAAATAAAAACGGAGGAGCTATGAAAAGGCTAATTATTTTTCTTTTACCTTTGTTTATTATTGGTTGTCATTCGTGGGGAGTGAAGGGCAGCGGAAATATTAAAGAAGAAGAAAGAAACGTAGCAGAATTTACTAAAATTGATATCTCGGGTTACTTTAAGGTTAATATTAAATCCGGGAAAACTACATCGTTAAAAATTATTACCGATGATAATTTTTTGCCTCTTATTAAAACCGAGGTAAAAGATCAGACCTTAAAAATCAGTACGAAGAAAAAATTGGATTCGAAAAAACCCATCAGAATTGAAATTTCCACTCCGCATTTGATTAAATTGGAATGTTCCGGTGCTAACAAATTATCCGTAACCGGAATAGATGAAGACATGTTTTATCTTGATGTGAGCGGCGCTTGTGAAGTAAGAATTTACGGCAGTGTTAATACATTCAAAGCTGAAATGTCGGGCGCAACAAAATTGGATGCTGAAAATCTGCATGCTAAAAAAGTAAATCTTGTTGTTAGCGGAGCGTCTAAAGCAAAGGTTTACGCTACAAGCGATATTAATGCTTCGGGTTCGGGAGCTTCGTATATTGAATATTACGGTAATCCTGCAAAAGTTAATTCAAATGTATCCGGCGCCAGTAAAATAAAAAAGAAATAAAATGTTTTTACATGATAAAATTTTATAAATTTACATTTTTACTTCTTTAGGAAAAGCTGCAATATGATTAAATCACCTTTGGTCGGTATTATTATGGGAAGTGATTCGGATCTTCCGGTAATGCAAAAATCTATTGATATTTTTAATGAATTTAATATCCCTTTTGAGGTGAAAATCCTTTCGGCGCACAGAACACCCAAAGAACATTCCGAGTATTCAAAAACAGCCGAGAATAGAGGAATAAAAATAATAATTGCGGCTGCCGGAGGTGCGGCTCATTTGCCGGGAGTAACAGCCGCACATACAACTTTGCCTGTTATTGGTGTTCCGGTTAAATCTAAATCATTAAACGGTTTGGATTCTCTCTTGTCAATTGTTCAAATGCCCAGCGGAATACCCGTAGCAACAGTTGCAATTGACGGAGCTAAAAATGCCGCTCTTTTGGCAATCGAGATTTTGGCTTTATCGGATTCAGGTATTAAAGAAAAGTTAAAAATATACCGGCACAGAATGTCGGAGGATTCTTTGGAAAAAAATGATAAACTTGATTATTAATTATAACCGTCGATTAAGAAATATGTGATGATTGATTAATTGCTTCGCCAATAATTTTTTCTTCATCCCAATTTATCTTTTTGCTGAACTCTTCTTTTCGAACATTACACTTCTTATACATACAAACTTTGCATAAATCCTCATTGCAATAATCAAAATGGATTTTGAGTTGCGAGTTAGGAATTATTGTTAAAAGTTCTGCTGCAATTTCTTC
>JALSTI010000128.1 GCA_026983795.1 Melioribacteraceae bacterium | reverse complement strand
AAACAACCGGGAATCCGAAAACCAAAATATAGAATATTAACTTGTTAGCAACTCCGTTGAAAGATTTGGGAAATTTATATGCAATAACCACAAAAAATGCGGGGACCAAAAAGATAATTCTATAAAGGACTTGCGCCGCCAGCATTGCATTACCGAATGTATGCGAATTAAGTATCAATATTTCGGAAAGGTTCCACATTGCAAACATTGCAACAAAAGCGGAAAACCATTTATTCAAATTAGCTTTCGGATTATCCAATATAATTATAAGCGCAATGCTAATATTAATAGTAAATGATATTAGCGCCGGTAAGGAATAAATATTCATTTATTTAATTTTTGTTGGTTTATCTTTCCAAGTAATAAAAAACTTCGCTAATTTTTATTTTCCCGTTTTATACTCCCCAATTTACACGTAGATGTAAAATAGAATTTTTTATTCTCTATAGCAAAATATTTGAGTTAATATATTAATTATTCGATAAAAACAGTTCCAATCTATTTTCAACATTAACCTGACTTGTTCCGGCTTCGTAATCAAGAAGCAGCATATTAACACCAAATTTATCTTTTAATTCCCTGTATTCTCCTTTTGCAACAATATGATTAGAGATACAACCGAATGGTTGAACCGAAATTACATCCTTAACGCCTTCATTTGCCATCGCGGCAATTTCCATCGGTAAAAGCCAGCCTTCGCCAAATTGTAAATATTGCGGCATTACATTATTATTATTTTTAATTGCTTCTTCAATCGATGTTTCGGGTTCGTAAAATTTAAATCTTTTCAATTCTTTCTCAATTATTTTCCTGTAATGGTCAATCGTAAAATGATTTATTGCTCTTGTGGAAAGTTTTAACGGAAGAATATTAATTCTTTCCTTTGCATCAAAAAGCTGACTGTAATATCCGTATTCAAAAAATTTCAAGTAGGAAGGAAGTTTAACTTCAAAGCCTTTGTTTTCAAGCCAATCGACTAAATAATTATTAGAAAAGTCGTTGCTTTTCAGATAAATTTCGCCTACTACACCAACTTTTCTTTTATCTTTGTCATGATTGACTTCAATTTTATTAAACTCTCTTACTGCATATCTTATAAATTCAATTAACATCTTCTTGCCCGGCGGTTCTTCGTAAGCCTTTTGTACAAGTTCGTCTTGAAGCCGGTCGTACAAACATTTAGTGTCGCCATGATGAACTTCATACGGTTTGGTTCTCATCTTCATTCTCAGCAAAGCATCGGCAATTGCATAAAGTATAACGGTATATTTAATAAGTTTAATAGGATTAAATACAAATCCTTCCGCAAACGAATCGGCACTTAATGTAACTGCCGGAGTGTTTATAAAACCGGCGTCGACCAATGCTTTTTTCAAAAGGGGAACGTAATTAGAGGCTCTGCACTGCCCGTTGGTCTGTGTTAACGCAACAACAGAATTATCGGGATCGTATTTTCCGCTTTTCAATGCTTTCAAAATATCACCGATAACAATAACCGCCGGGTAGCACATATCGTTATTTACATAACGTAATCCCAAATCCACATTTTCTTGCGACTGTTTATGAAGCGTTATCAAATTATATCCTAAACGGTAAAGAACCGGTTCCATTAACTCTGAATAAGTTTTAGCAAAATACGGAACAATTATATTTTTCTTTTTATCGTCTTTAGAATATTTCTTTGTAAATATTCTCGGTTTAAGTTCGAAGTTTTTATTCTGATTCATTGCTTCGAGCAGGGATCTAATACGAATTTTAGCAGCGCCGAGGTTAGACATTTCATCAATCTTAATTGAAATATATATTTTTCCGCCGGCTTCTATTATCGATTTAACTTCATCAACCACAACGGCGTCGGGACCGCAACCGAAAGAGTTAAGTTGGATAGTTGCAATTTTATCATACTTTTGTTTAACAATCCATTTAGCCGCCAAGTATAATCTGTTATGATACGACCATTGCGTTAACGGTAAAACGCCTTGAAGGTTTTCTTTATTTAATTCCGGGATTGAATCTTCCGTAATTGCATAAGCGCCCAAATCGTAAATCATATCCAATATTCCGGTATTTATCATTGGGTCCAGATGATACGGTCTTCCCAAAACTATAATCAACGGTTTGTTCTCGGCTTTCGCCTTGTTTATTATTTTCAAAGCATTATTCCTTAAAATGGATTTTGCTCTTTTCTCAATTGTAACCGCAAAATCAACGGCTTCCTCAATTTGTTTTTGAGTTATTTTATACTTTTCTAAATATTTAAATAAATTCTTTTTAAATCCTTTCAAGTATTGAAAACTCATCGGGAAAGAATCAATCGGTGTGCCGGATTTTATTGCCCGTTTTAAAACCTCACCGTAACCGGTTACAATCGGACAGTTATAACTATTCTGCGCATCGCTCGATTCTTTATTTTCATAAAGTATTGCCGGATAAAATATCCGGTCAACGCCTTTTTCAATAAGATTCAACGCATGCCCGTTTGCAACTTTTGCCGGCAGGCACAAGTTATCTGCCGGAACCGTTCTAAGTCCTTTATAATACATTTCCTGATTACTGTCGTCCGAAAGTACAACTTTAATTCCCAACTTTCTGAAAAGCGAATAGAAAAACGGATAATGTTCGTAAATAGAAAGCACTTTTGGAATTCCGATAACCGGTTTATCGGGTGAAATTTCAGGTAATTCGTTTTCATTCAAATACGAATCGACGTTAAAAATAATTTCTTTTTTATCTCTAAAGAAATTCTCTTTTATTCTATTTCCGGTGGATTTATTGGAGAAATATTTTTCACATTTATTTCCGGTATAGAATTTATTATTATTTGAAAATTTGAATTGAGTAATTGTACAATGATTTCCGCAACCGTTACAATGAAGTATCCTTTTATTAAAAGTAATTTGCTCCAGAGTATTAATATTAAATTTGGTAACATAACCCGGATGGTTTTTGTAAAACTCTTTAGCATAAAGCGCGGCCCCGAAAGCACCCATATATTCCGAAATATTCAAACGATAAACATTTTTGTTAACCAAAAGTTCAAAAGCCCTCAGCACGGCGTCGTTTTTAAAAGTTCCGCCCTGCACAAAAATATTATCACCGAGTTCATCGGTA
>JALSTI010000127.1 GCA_026983795.1 Melioribacteraceae bacterium | reverse complement strand
GGTGATATTGGCGAATTTGTTGACGGTAAATTTTTAGTAATAACCGATAGAGTAAAAGAAGTATTTAAAACATCGGGAGGTAAATATGTAACTCCCTTGCCTATCGAGAATAAAATGAAAGAGTCTTTGTTTATCGAAGAGATTATGGTTATAGGAGAAAATCGCAGGTTTACCGCGGCTATTATAGTTCCTAATTTCGAATTCATTAAACAATGGTGTAAGAAAAAATGTTTGGAATTTAAAAACGAAGAGGAATTAATAAATTCGGATGTTCTTAAAGAAAGAATTTGGCAGGATGTTGAAAAGTATAATAAACGTTTCGGTAAAATTCAAAAAGTAAAAAAAATTGCTTTGGTTACTGATAGATGGAAGGTGGAAACCGGTGAACTTACACCTACTTTAAAATTGAAAAGAAGAGTGTTACTTAAAAAATATGCGGATTTGATAGAAGAAATTTATCATCCTTCCGATCCGCCGAAATATAAGAACATAAGATAAATTTTAATTAATAAAATATTAACAAAAGCTGAATCACAATGAAGAGAATAATTAAAGAAGTTGCCGTTTTAGGTTCGGGCGTAATGGGTTCCCGGATCGCTGCTCATTTCGCTAATATCGGTTGTAAAGTCTATTTGCTGGATATTGTTCCAAGAGAATTAACCGATGATGAAAAACAAAAAGGTTTAACGCTGCAGGATAAAGCGGTTAGGAATAGGATTGTTAACTCGAATTTGAAAAATGTTCTCAAAGCTAAACCGTCTCCTATTTATCATAAGTCATTTGCATCAAGAATTATTACCGGAAATTTTGAAGATAATCTGGATTGGTTAAGTAATGTTGATTGGATAATTGAAGCGGTAGTTGAAAATCTTGAGATTAAAAAATCGGTTTTCGAGAAAGTGGAAAAATATCGGAAAAACAATACGCTCATTACTACAAACACATCGGGAATTCCTATCCATTCTATGCTGGAAGGTAGAAGCGAGGACTTTCAAGAAAACTTCTGCGGCGCCCATTTTTTTAATCCGCCCCGTTATTTACAGCTGCTAGAAATAATTCCTTCTTCCAAAACTAAACCTGAAGTAGTTGACTTTTTAATGCATTACGGTGATTTATATTTAGGAAAAACAACGGTCCTTTGTAAAGATACACCCGCTTTTATTGCCAATAGAATTGGCGTGTTCAGCATTATGGCTGTATTTAAATTAATGAAAGAAATGGGCTTGACCGTAAAAGAAATTGATACGTTAACCGGACCCTTAACCGGGAAACCGAAATCGGCTACTTTCCGGACTGCCGACGTTGTTGGTCTTGATACCCTTGTGAAAGTTGCAAATAATATTTATAACGATTGCCCAGCAGATGAAGCAAGAGAATTATTTAAAATTCCGGACTATGTAAATAAAATGGTTGAAAACAAATGGCTGGGCGATAAAACGGGACAAGGATTTTATAAGAAGACAAAAGACAAAGAAGGAAACCGCCTGATTTTAGAAATTAATACCGAAACATTGGAATATAATCCTCCGGTCAAACCTAAATTCGCATCCGTAGCGGCAGCCAAACCTGTTGATGATTTGAAACAGAGAGTTAAAATGCTTCATTTTGCTAAAGATAAAGCCGGCGAATTTATTAAAAAATTAAATTATATGGTATTTCAATATTCTTCAAATCGTATTCCCGAGATTACCGACGAATTGTATAAAATTGACGATGCTATTAAAGCCGGATTCGGTTGGGAGCTTGGACCGTTTGAATTATGGGATATATTAGGCGTTGAAAAAACTGTTAAAGAGATGAACGGATTGTCAATACAGCCTGCGCAATGGGTTATTGAAATGTTGGATGGCGGGAATCAAACATTCTATCAAATTGAAAACGGAATTAAAAAGTTTTACGATATCCAAACAAAATCGTATAAAGAAATACCCGGAAGATCCGGTTTTATTATCTTGGATAATTTGAGATCAAATAAACCCGTCTGGCAAAACTCGGGAGCTACTTTGCACGATCTTGGCGACGGTGTGTTGAACTTGGAATTCCAAACGAAGATGAATAGCATCGGCACCGAAATATTGGAGGGAATTAATAAATCAATAGAGATTTGCGAAAGAGATTTTAAAGGATTGGTTATCGGAAATAACGGTCCGCATTTTTCGGCAGGCGCTAATTTAGCTATGATGTTTATGCTTGCAACCGAACAGGAATACGACGAAATTGATTTTGCTGTTCGTCAATTTCAAAACACTACAATGCATATACGATATTCCAGCATACCTGTTGTTGCCGCACCTCATAATTTAACTTTGGGCGGCGGATGCGAGGTCTGTTTGCACTCCGATAAAGTGGTCGCTTCGGCTGAAACTTACATCGGATTAGTTGAAGTGGGCGTTGGAATTATACCTGCGGGCGGCGGAACAAAGGAAATGACACTCCGGGCATCAGATAATTTTCAAGAAGGAAATGTTGAATTTCCAGAATTACAAAATAAATTCTTGAATATTGCTCAAGCAAAAGTCTCTACTTCCGCCAGAGAAGCTTTTGATTTGGGAGTTTTTAGAAACGGATTGGATGTTTACATTGTTAACCCGAACCGTGTTATTGCAGAAGCTAAAAAAGCGGTAATCGAATTAGCCGACCGTGGTTATACACAACCTGTTCCGCGAGAGGATATTAAAGTTTTGGGAAAAACAGCCCTTGCCACAATGATGCTGGGCGCTTATTCATATAAAACAGCAAACTATATTTCGGAACATGATAAAAAAATAGCCGAAAAATTGGCCTATATTATGAGCGGTGGTGATTTGTCGGAACCGACTTTTGTATCGGAACAGTATTTATTGGATTTAGAACGTGAAGCATTTCTAAGTCTTATTGGCGAGAGAAAAACCTTGGAAAGAATACAGCATATACTTAATACAGGAAAACCATTAAGAAATTAATTATTAAATAATCAAAAGTGTAAAAATGAAAGAAGCTTATATTGTTGCCGGTTATCGTACTGCCATTGGAAGGGCTAAAAAAGGAGGATTCAGATTTTCCCGGCCCGATGATTTGGCAGTTGACGTAATTCATCATTTATTAAAACAAGTACCCAATTTAGATCCGCACAGAATTGAGGATGTTATTGTGGGTAATGCATTTCCCGAAGCGGAACAAGGATTGCAAATTGGAAGAATGATAGCGCTCGAAGCTTTACCCGTTGAAGTTCCCGGCGTTACGGTTAACCGTTTTTGCGCATCCGGAGTTGACACAATTGCAATGGCGGTATCCAGAATTAGAGCCGGAATGATGGACTGCATTATAGCGGGGGGAGTTGAATCAATGTCGCTTGTTCCAATGACCGGTTGGAAGTTAGCGCCTAACTATAATGTTGTAACTCAGCATCCCGAATTCTATATGAGTATGGGTCTAACCGCCGAAGAGGTTGCGCGGGATTATAATATTTCCCGCGAAGATCAGGATGAGTTTTCTTATAATTCCCATATGAAAGCTATCAATGCAATTAAAAACAATAAGTTTAAAGATGAAATTGTGCCGATTAAAGTTGAATACACCCACGTTAAGAATGGTAAAAAGGTTACCGAAACTTATACAGTAGATACGGACGAAGGTCCGCGTGCGGATACTTCCTTGGAAGCGCTTGCAAAATTAAAACCTGTGTTTGCCGCTAACGGAACGGTTACTGCTGGTAATTCTTCGCAAATGTCAGATGGCGCCGCTTTCGTTTTGGTAATGTCTGAAGATATGGTTAAAGAACTCAACTTAAAACCGTTGGCACGGCTTGCATCTTTTGCCCTTGCCGGTGTTGATCCCAGAGTAATGGGTATTGGTCCTATTGCGGCGGTTCCCAAAGCAATAAAAAAATGGGATAAACAGCTGGATGATATTGATTTAATTGAATTGAACGAAGCCTTCGCCGCTCAATCCTTAGCGGTTGTTAGAGAGTTAGGAATTGATATGGAAAAACTAAACGTAAACGGTGGGGCTATTGCTTTGGGGCATCCGCTGGGCTGCACGGGCGCTAAATTAACAGTTCAAATTATTAATGAACTACAACGAAGAAATAAAAAATATGGAATGGTAACTGCATGCGTTGGCGGCGGGCAGGGAGTTGCTGCAATTTTTGAAAATTTAGTTTAAAGTTTTATAAACAAGAGGGTAAGTAAAATGGAAAAAGATTTGTCGAAAAATGTATTGCTTAAAGGAGGTGAGTTTCTGGTTAAAGAAACTAAACCGGAGGATGTCTATACTCCGGAAGAAATAAATGACGAGCAAAAAATGATGGCGGAAATGGTTAGGGATTTTATCGAAAAAGAAATTATGCCTAATTTGGATGCCATCGATAAACAAAGTTCCGATCATCAATTAACTATAAGCTTGCTGAACAAAGCCGGGGAATTAGGTTTGTTAGGTACCTCCATTCCGGAAGAGTACGGTGGATTAGGCGAGGATTTTAATACAAATACAATACTGGCAATGGAGATGGGACCCAGTCACTCCTTCGGCGTATCGTTTGCCGCACATACGGGAATCGGATCTTTGCCGATTTTGTATTACGGTACGGAAGAGCAGAAGAAAAAATATTTGCCTAAACTGGTAAGCGGCGAGTGGAAATCAGCTTATTGCTTGACAGAACCCACTTCCGGTTCAGATGCTCTTTCGGCTAAAACTACAGCTTCTCTGTCGGAGGATGGAAATTATTATATCCTTAACGGACAAAAAATGTGGATTACAAACGGCGGCTTTGCCGATATCTTAATTACCTTTGCTCAAGTCGATGGAGATAAATTTACTTGTTTTATTATACCTACAGATTCCGAAGGTTTTACTAAAGGTGAGGAAGAAAATAAGTTGGGTATAAAAGGCTCTTCAACACGCGCGCTATTCCTTGATAATGTTAAGGTTCCGAAAGAAAATATTCTGGGCGAAATCGGCAAAGGACACTATGTGGCATTTAATATATTGAATATCGGAAGATTTAAATTGGGAGTAATGACAACAGGCGGAGCAAAGAAGTTTCTATCGATTGCCGTTAAATATGCAAACGAAAGAAAACAGTTCGGAAGACCGATTGCGAGTTTCGGCGCTATTAAACATAAATTGGCTGAAATGGCTGTTAGGACTTATGCTTCGGAGTCCGCAATTTTTAGAACAAGCGGACTTATTAATCAAATGACGGAAAATTTAAAAGATGAAGGCTTGTCTTATAGCGATTCCTTAATTAAAGCTGCAGAAGAATATGCAATAGAATCCTCTATTATGAAAGTATTCGGTTCCGAAATGCTTGATTATGTTGTTGATGAAGTTGTTCAAGTTCATGGCGGTTACGGTTACTCTGAAGAATATCCGGCTGCAAGGGCATACAGGGATTCCAGAATCAATAGAATTTTTGAAGGTACAAACGAAATCAATAGATTATTAATTGTTGATATGCTGGTTAAACGGTCTATGAAAAACAGACTCGATTTAATGGGTCCCGCAATGGCAATCCAAAAAGAATTAATGTCAATTCCTTCTTTCGGCGACGGTGCCGAAGGTGTTTTAAGTAAAGAAATTAAGGCAATTCAAAATGCTAAAAAAGCCGCTTTAATGATAGCCGGTTCGGCAGTTCAAAAATTTATGCAAAAACTGGAAGACGAACAGGAAATTATTATGAACATTACAGATATGTTAATTGATATTTATGTTGCAGAATCAACCTTATTAAGAACTTTGAAGATTGTAAACTCCAAAGGTGAATCGGAAGCGGAACCGTATATCGATATGGCGAGAGTTTTTCTTAACGACGCTCTGGATAGAATTAATATTAACGGAAAACATGCTATTGCCGCTTTTGCCGAAGGCGATGAATTAAAAATGTTGTTGCTTGGAATGAAACGATTTACGAAATTTGATCCGGTTAATACAAAAGTACTAAGAAGAAATATTGCCGGTAGAATGATAGAGGCAAACGAATATTGCTTTTAATTAAGCGTGTATAAGAATTTTAATTTTCCAAACCCAACTTTTAAATAGTTGGGTTTTTGTTTTTTGCTCCTTGTGTCGTTTTATTTTTATAATTATACTTGTTTAATTGTTAACAAAATTTAAGGATGTGAAATGGTAAATCAAACATATGCACAACCGATGTTAAAAGAAAATTCGTTAAAAGATAGAGTGATTGTGGTTACCGGCGGAGGTACGGGTTTGGGAAAAGCAATGGCAAAATATTTTTCGCAGTTAGGCGCTAAAGTTGTTATTGCAAGTAGAAAATTTGAAGTTCTGCAAAATACCGCGGAAGAGATTGAAAAAATATCCGGTAATTATGTTTTGCCTGTAAAATGTGATGTTACCGATTATGCTCAAGTTGAAAACCTTCTGAATCAATCTTTGCAAAAATTCGGAAAGGTTAATGCTCTTGTAAATAATGCCGCCGGAAATTTTATTAGTCCTACCGAAAGATTGTCCCATCGTGCATTTGACATTATTGTTAACATTGTTTTGCGGGGGACTTATTATTCAACACTTGCATTTGGAAAATATTGGATAAAAGAAAAACAAAATGCTGCGGTCTTGAATATTGTTACTACTTATGCTTGGACCGGTTCCGCGTATGTTGTGCCATCCGCAGTATCTAAAGCAGGAGTTTTAGCGCTAACCCGCTCTTTGGCGGTCGAATGGGCGAAATACGGAATTAGATTTAATGCAATAGCGCCGGGACCATTTCCAACTAAAGGTGCTTGGGAAAGATTGTTCCCGGGCGAATTAAGCAAAAAGTTTGATCTTGCAAAAAAAGTTCCGTTAAAAAGAGCGGGCGAACATCAGGAATTGGCAAATCTCGCGGCATATCTTATCTCGGATTACTCGGCTTACATTAACGGAGAAGTAGTAACAATTGACGGAGGCGAATGGCTTAAAGGTGCAGGCCAATTTAACCTTTTGGAAATGGTACCTTCGGAAATGTGGGATAAAATAGAACAAATGATTAGATCAAAAAAGTAATAAAATGATATTTAATTAGAAATACTTGAAATATATAACTTTATATGCTAATTTATATTTGAATTATTTAATAATTAGCTGAAAATTGTGAAAAGATTAATTTTCGATATTGAAACCGTGGGTTACGATTTCGAAACCTTATCTTCCTCCCAACAAGAATATATTTTAAGATATGCCGAAAAAGAAACGGACGAACAAATCAAAAAACAAAAAGTCGACCAATCGAAAAGGTATTTAAGCCTTTATCCGTTCACTGCAAAAGTTGTAGCTATAGGTATGTTAAATGTAGAAACGGAGGGTTCGTTAGTACTTATGGAAGGAGAGAGCGAATCGTGGAGCGTTGAAGAAAAAAAGATTAAATACGAGTCCGCTTCGGAAAAGGAATTGCTGGAATCTTTCTGGAATTTTGTTGCCAAAGTTGACCAGGTAATTACATTTAACGGCAGAAATTTTGACATTCCGTTTTTGATGTTGAGGTCATCCATTTTGAAAGTGAAACCGTCCGTAAATTTATTGCAAAACAGATATAATCTTACCAAGCATATCGATTTATTGGACCAATTTACTTTGTACGGTAATATTAGAAAATTTAATTTGGATTTTTATTGTAACGCTTATGGAATCGAATCGCCTAAATCGCATGGTGTGACGGGAATGGAAGTGAAAGAATTATATAAAGCCGGCAGAATTAAAGATATTGCCGTTTATTGCGGTGAAGATATAAAAGCTACTTACGAACTTTATAAAATTTGGGACAAATATTTAAATATTTAAAAGCCCAATATAGAATTGGGCTTTATAATTTTAATGCTAACCTTGCTTCAGTTTTTTAATCTCTTCTATCATTGCAGGAACAACTTCAAAAACATCGCCTGTTATTCCGTAATCGGCAACGCCGAAAATTGGAGCATCAGGATCTTTATTAACTGCAACAATATACTTTGATGATCGCATTCCTGCAAGATGTTGAATCGCTCCGGAAATACCTAATGCAATGTAAAGATTGGGCGAAACGGTTTTTCCGGTTTGTCCCACTTGTTCGCTATGCGGTCGCCATCCGGCATCAACCACAGCGCGGGAAGCGCCGACGGCGGCTCCTAATAAGTCGGCCAGCTCTTCAACCAAATGAAAATGTTCCGGACCTTTCATACCGCGTCCGCCGGACACAATAATTGATGCTTCGGCAACATCAAGTTTTCCTTCCGATTTTTTAGTTTCTATCACTTTTGAGCTTAAATTAACTTCCGGTATTTCTTTTGCTTCAACCTCTGCGCTTTCGTTTGACGGTTCACCGGGATTAAAAACATTCGGCCTAAGCGTAAACACTCTCTTTTCGCCGTTGAGTTTGATATCCACCAAGGCTTTTCCCGCATATACGGGACGTGTGGCTATAATTTCACCGCCGGAAATTTCCAAGTGTGTACAATCCATTCCCAAACCGGCGTTTATTTTAACGGCAACGTGGGGCGCTAAATCTTTTCCTAATGCGGTATTTCCGAAAAAGATAATATCTGCCCCGGTTTCATCAATGAAATTACTTAATGTTTGCGTATAAGCAGATGTGGAATAGTTTTGCAAATCTGTATTTTTTAATTGAAATACTTTTTTTACGCCGTAATTACCAACCTTTTCCAAATTTTCAATTTCGTTGCCAAGTACAACTGCTTCAACTGTTGCGCCCAGTTCTGTAGCAATATCTGCAGCGGTTTTAGCCACTTCGAAAGAAACCTTTTTTAATTTGCCATCTCTTTGTTCAAGTACAGCTAAAATTTTATTTGCCATTTTAAATCTCCTTAAATTACTTTTGCTTCTTCTCTTAATAAACGAATTAATTCGGGAACGGCGCTTGCATCCGAACCTAAAATTTTGCCGGGCTGTTTAGGCGCCGGTTTTTTCATTGCGATAATTTCGGTGAAATTATCGGCAGGTTCGGCGTCTTTTTCTTCAATCGTTTTTCTTTTAGCCGCCATAATTCCCTTTAGAGAAGCATATCTAGGTTCATTCAATCCTTTTTGTGCAGTAATAATAACAGGAAAAGAGGTTTCAACAACTTCTTTGCCGCCTTCAATTTCCCGCTCGGCTATAACCTTTTCACCGTCAATTTTTAAATCGACAACCACGGTAACACAATTATAACCTAGTAATTCGGCGGTAATTTGTCCGGTAACCGAGTTGTCATAGTCAACAGATTGTTTACCGAAAAATACTATTTCGGCTCCTTGGTTTTTTATTTCGGCGGCAAGAGCTTTTCCAACAGCAAAAGAATCGCGGAAATTGTTGTCTTTTAACAAAACGGCAGAATCTGCACCCATTGCAAGAGCTTTACGAATTGACTCTTTATTTGCATCGCTGCCAAGACTTATCACAACAACTTCGCCGCCCAACTGTTCTTTGGTTTTTAAAGCTTCTTCAATAGCAAACTCGTCGTACGGATTTACTACATAAGTAACTCCGGCAGGGTCAATCGATTTCCCGTCGCTTCCGATTTTAACTTTTGTAGCCGTATCCGGTACGTGATTAACACAAACTGCAATTTTCATCGTACCTCCTGAAAAGTGTTATTGATTATGTTGATTTTATTAATAAATTCTTATTTTTATATAAGTAAATATAATATAATTCAGCGAAATTTTGCTGGATAATTTTATCACCTAAAACAAATTGTTAAACTATAAAATATTTAATTCCTTGCAAAAAAGGGAGCATCCCAATTAATATTGACTACGATTATATAATTATCGGTTCGGGCTTTGGAGGATCGGTTTCTGCATTAAGATTATCAGAAAAAGGATACAAAGTTTTAGTAATTGAGAAAGGTAAAAGATTTAACGCCGGTGATTTTCCCAAAACGAATTGGAATTTAAAAAAATGGCTTTGGGCGCCTCTGTTAAAATTTTACGGTTTTTTTAAAATAACTTTTTTCCGGCATATTACTATTCTTTCCGGCGTTGGCGTTGGCGGCGGATCGCTTGTTTATGCTAATACCCTGCCGGTACCGAACAGTGATTTTTTTAATTCGGGTACATGGAAAAATCTTTCCGATTGGGAAAATGAGCTGATGCCTTATTATAGAACTGCTTTACGAATGCTTGGCGCTTCTCAAAACCCTAAATTATCGGAAGGGGATAAAGCTTTGCAAAAACTGGGTTTTAAAATAGGAAGAAATGAATATTTCGCTCCAACAAACGTTGCGGTATATTTTAACGGGAAGGGAAATTCTCAACCGGATCCATATTTCAACGGCGAAGGCCCGGAAAGAGTTGATTGTAACTTTTGCGGCGCATGTATGACGGGTTGTAGATATAACTCAAAAAATACATTGGATAAAAATTATCTTTATTTGGCCGAGAAAAACGGAGTAAAAATATTTTCCGAATCGGAGGTTTATGACGTTAGACCGCTTGATGGTAATAACGGTGAAGAAGGATATAAAGTTTTTTGGAGATCATCTACAAAGTTTTTCAAAGCAAAGGGCTACTATACTGCAAAAGGAATTATTTTTGCGGGTGGAGTTTTAGGAACAGTAAAACTTTTATTAAAATTAAAGAAGACCTCGCTTCCAAATTTATCGGACGTTGTTGGTAAATTTATCCGTACTAATTCCGAGAGTTTAATAGGTATTACTACATTCGATAAAGACAAGTCTTTTTCCGACGGCGTAGCAATAGGTTCAATATTAAAGACGGATGAAAATACCTCACTCGAGCCGGTACATTACGGTTCGAATTCCGGTTTTTGGAGAATTTTAATGTCGCCGATGGTTGAAGGTAAAAATGTATTTATAAGAGTTATGAAAATCGCCCGGGATTTGTTGATTCATCCGATTAAAAATTTTAAAGTTTTTACTGTTTGGAATTGGTCCAAACGGACACAAATATTACTCTTCATGCAAACAATTAATTCAAAGTTAAAATTTAAATTAGGTCTTTTTGGATTAAGTTCTTCCATGCAAGAGGGAAATGCTCCAACTGCGTTTATTCCAAAGGCAAAATTTTTAGCAGAGAAATATGCTGAGATTGTAAATGGTAAACCGATGGTATTGTTAACAGAAACGTTAGCCGGGATTCCGACAACAGCTCATATTTTGGGCGGCGCCGTAATGGGAGAAAATTCCGGTTCAGGAGTAATCGATAAAAACAATAAAGTTTTCGGATATAAAAATATGTATGTATGCGACGGTTCAATGATTTCTTCAAATCCAGGTGTAAATCCATCATTATCCATTACTGCCATAACAGAGTTTGCAATGAGTAAAATTCCGGTTAAACCGGAAGGTTAGTCTATACTTGTTAACGGGTTCTCTTTATTTACTTTTTTTTGAGCGGCTAAATAATCGAAAAGATCTACATCGTCGTAAATAAAATAGCGCGGGTTTAATGCAACGCCTTTATAACGAACTTCGTAATGAAGATGCGGGCCGGTGGACAACCGTCCGCTGTTGCCCGAAAGTGCTATCAAATCACCGCGTTTAACAAACTGCCTTCTTTTAACTTTAACTTTTGATAAATGACCGTACAATGTTGTGTAACCGAATCCATGTTTGATTTTTATGGTAAGACCATAGCCGCCGATTCTGCCTACAAAAATAACTTTTCCCGCGCCGGGCGCATAAACTGGTGTTCCCGTATTAGCTAAAAAATCAACGCCGGCATGCATTCTGCGTATTTTCAATATCGGATGAAATCGCATCCCGAATCCGTCTCCGTATTTTGCCTCGACCGGTTTTATTGCCGGGATTGATTCGTACAGTTTTTCGTTTACGGTAAGTTTTTGTTTAACTTCCGAGTAATTGTTTATTTCATTTGATACTTTTGCTTCTATTTTATCGACTAAATTATCTAAAGAGAGCAAAAGTTTTTTCTCTTCGTTGGTATTTAATGGATCTACGTTTTCGAATAACGAACCGCCGACTCCGATTTTATCATCGGTTTCTTTTACCGGCAGGTTAACCGCTAGACGCAATTCATTATTTTTGTTATCAATTTCTTTAACTTTTTGCTCAAGGGAATTATATTTATTAAGCAAACGCGTTAACTCGGTTTTTAATTCCGTATTTCTTTCTATTAGTTCGGTAGAATTGCCGGTATTGGCTTTATTGGAAAAATTAACTGTAAAAAATATTGAAAGCGTTATAAGAATAGCTAATGAAAGGACTGTTATGCCGAATTTGACATAAAAATTCTCAATCTGAACAAACTTCAGTTCTTTTTTTGAATAGTAGTAAAAATTCTTACTCATCAGTTTCAGTAATTTTGAACTAATTTTAGTTCCCTATTTTCGTTAATAAATTCCTTTTGTTTAATTCATTGATAATTTCTTTGTAAACTTTCCAATTATTGAACCAGTCATCTTCATTACTTCTGCGCAGCCTGTATCTTTTTTCTTTAGCTTCTTTAAATTTTTCCAAATCGTATATGATTGCTTTTTTTTCAATCCTTTCTAATCTTCTTATTTCTTTATGATAAAAGTATCCTTTTGTACGTTCCAAAAAAGCTTTTACAACAAACAGACTTTCGTTACTTAAATCTTCTACACTTGATTTGTTGTTTTTGAATTCAATCATATTTTTTCTCCTTGCAGCCCGGTGAGTAGAAAGATTATAAGTAATTAATTCGTTTAATTTTGTGATTTAGATAACATTAATCGTACCAAATAAAAATATTTTTTTACCCGCTTAATCCTTTAATTCGGTTTCAAAATAAGCACATTATAGTTGCATGCTTAAAAAGGAGAAAAATGCGGAAAGCAAAAAAAGTTGACGTTCTATATGCGGTGACTGTAACTTGTTATAAATAAAATAGTTAGAGGAAGCATAAAAATATTAGGATGCAAATTTTGTTGCATCCGTACAAAGAGTTTTTCCATGCATGGATGAAAAATCGTTGTTTGAGAATTGCCCGGCATAAAACTCATTAAGTTGGATTTTCATTGGATATTATAGGAAACATACTATAAAGCTTCCCAGATTGTAACATTTATTAGTAAAAATCGAGACAATAATTGAATATAAATTTTTTTTTACGGTTATTTAATAAAATTTTTCATACCGCATCCGATAATCAACTGTCGGCTATTTTTAACTTTTTATCGGATACTGATAATGCACCAAAAGAATATCTTTTCCATCAACCCGGAAACAGAAGCGGAAGGCAAATTAAAGTTACACTCAAATTCATCCGGAAACTTTACCGAGAATAAGCCAAACCATTTTAATTATCTGAATCAAGAATTTGAAATTATATGGAACAATCCTGCAATTGGATTAAGGGTTTTTCAAACTGACGGAAAAACCATAAAGATAAATAAAAAATTAGTTGAACTTTTGGGTTTTGAGGAAGAAGAAATATTAACCAAAACCGATAATGATTTATTACTGAGTGCACAGCAAAAAGAAGTATCCGAAAGTCTCAAGGAATTTTTGAACAGCTCTCATAAATCGAAACATTTGGAGAAAACTTTGCTTACTGCCGAAGCCGGAGCTATGAGCTTTGATGCGTATTGGTTCAAAATTACTGATGACGGCGATTCGGTAAACCATATATTGGAATTGCTTGTTCCGTTAAAGACGGATTTGTATGCGGAACCGATTACCAAATATCAAAAAGATTTTTTACGGACTTTAATCGATAGTATTCCTAACGCAATTTTTTACAAAAACACGGATGGACTGTTTTTGGGTTGTAATAAAAAATTTGAGGTTATGTTTAACGAAAAGATTGATGAAATATTCGGGAAAACGGTTTTTGATGTTTTCCAAAAAAATCTTGCGGAACACGAGGCAAATACGGATAAGGAAATTTTACGGTCGGGAAAAGATTTATTTTATGAATGTGAAATAAATGACAGCCAAGGAGCGGAAAACAAAAATATCAAGGTGAATAAATCGATTTTTCATGATTCAAACGGAAATATTGCCGGAGTAATATGCGTAATTGAAGAAATCGTTAATGTGAAGAGCATAAATGAAAAAGCTAAACATCAAAAGATAAATGAATCCGGAAATCATAACAAAGATAAAATATTTTCAATACTATCGCATGATTTGAGAAATCCGTTTACAACTTTAATGGGATTTTCAGATTTATTGGTAGACGAGTTTGATAATTTTTCAAATGAAGAAAAAAAATCTTATTTGGCGGAAATTCAAAAATCGGTTAAAAATGCTTACGAAAATTTAAACGATTTAATACTTTGGACAAAATCGCAAGTCGATTCCGTTAGCGCTAAAACCGAAATGATGGATTTAACTTTCACAATTGATGAAGTGGTTAACGAACTTAGCTTGATTGCAAAAGCAAAAGATATAATTGTGGAAAACCGGATTCCCGAACATGTAAATGTATTTGTCGATAAGTCGATTTTAACTAAAGTAGTACGCGAAATTTTAGATAACGCAATAAAATTTTCTTATCCCAGAAGCCGGGTTTTAATTAAAGCAAAATTTCAGGAAGATAATGTGGAATTAACAATAGAAGACCACGGCATCGGAATGAATGAAGAGGAGTTAAAAAGATTGTTCAAGCCTGACGAACAAATTATAAAGTATGGTACAAACAAAGAAAGAGGATCGGGACTTGGACTTATTTTATGTAATGAAATTATTACAAAAATAAACGGCAAAATTTTTATAGAAAGCGAAAAAGATGTAAGAACTAAAGTTTACATAGTTTTCCCAAAATCAATTGTCTAATTATGAATTAAAAAAGAGAAAATTAAAACAATATGAAAAGTGAATCGTTATCAAGTGAACAAGAAGGAATCTTGAGAAAAATTAAAACCTCATTCTATAATCTTCTAATCTTTCCTTGTGAACTTGGTCTTTTTGGATTTGCATTTTTATTTACTATTATAATTTTTATAAAAATTTTACAATTCATTTTATATTCTCAAGAATTTCTTCAAGTATCGTTGGCAGATATTAAAATTTCATTCATAGGATTTTTAGCTCTTTTCACATTTTCTTTTATTAGAAAAATTCAGCGCCGTTAACCGGATTTTTTGCCTCTCCGGTTATAACAACTTAATTCCGTTTCCTTTCAATCATTTCAATAAATATTTATATTTACAAACTAACTTAAAAAGGAAAAAAGTGAAAGAGCCGGAAGTAACATTAAAATTGGCAATAGAACATGGACTTACCGAAGAGGAGTATAATAAGATAATATCAAAATTAGGAAGAAAACCTAATTTTACCGAGTTGGGTATTTTCAGTGTAATGTGGAGTGAGCATTGCAGTTATAAAAATTCTATTGCATTAATAAAAACTTTACCAAGATCAGGAAAAAATTTGTTGGTAGGCGCCGGCGAGGAAAATGCCGGTCTTGTTGATATAGGCGACGGACAAGCAATAGCCTTTAAAATTGAAAGTCATAACCATCCTTCCGCGGTCGAACCGTATCAAGGAGCGGCTACGGGTGTGGGCGGAATTTTACGTGATATTTTTACAATGGGCGCTCGACCTGTTGCAGCGCTGAATTCACTTAGATTCGGTTCTTTGGAAGATTCCCGTACAAAGTTTTTATTTGAAGGAGTGGTTCATGGAATTGCAGATTACGGAAATTGTTTCGGAGTTCCGACCGTTGGCGGTGAAATTTATTTTGATGAGGTTTACAAAGATAATCCTTTGGTAAATGCAATGGCAATAGGAATAGTGGACATAAATAAAACTGCTTCTGCCATAGCAAAAGGAGCCGGTAATCCGGTTATGATTGTCGGTTCGGATACCGGACGTGACGGAATTCATGGCGCTACTTTCGCTTCCGAAGAAATTTCCGAAAAATCCGAATCAAAACGTCCTTCGGTTCAAGTTGGAGATCCGTTCACCGAAAAATTACTTCTTGAAGCAACCCTGGAAGTTATTGAAAAAGGATTGATTGTTGGAATACAAGATATGGGCGCTGCGGGAATTGCTTGCTCAACATCCGAAATGAGTGAAAAAGGTAATTCCGGTATGAAGATTAATCTAGATAAAGTTCCGTTAAGAGAAAAAGAAATGAGCGCTTACGAAATAATGCTTTCCGAAAGTCAGGAAAGAATGTTGGTGGTTGCTAAAAAGGGTCATGAAAAGGAAGTTCAAAAAATATTTGAAAAGTGGGATTTAAAATGTGAAATTATTGGCGAAGTAACAGATTTGCCTTATATAGAAATTGAACAATTAGGTGCCGGCAAAGCAAAAATTGAGGCTTATGATTTAGTCCTCGGCGGCGGAGCTCCGGTTTATACAAGAGATACCAAAGAACCGGAATATCTTAAAGAGACTAAAAATTTCGATTTTACTGCTTTGCCCGAACCGGAAAATATTACCGGAACATTTTTAAAAGTTTTTTCTTCGCCTAATATTGTTTCAAAAAAATGGGCGTTTCAACAATATGATTCTATGGTTCAAACAAATACGGTTGTTGGTCCCGGCTGCGACGCAGCGGTTATTAGAATAAAAGATTATAATAAAGCGATTGCGGCAAAAACGGATTGTAACGCAAGATATGTTTACCTGAATCCGAAAGAAGGTGCTAAAATTGCGGTTGCCGAATCGGCAAGGAATATAGTTTGTTCCGGTGGTAAACCGCTTGCAATAACTAATTGCTTAAACTTTGGAAATCCTTACAAACCGGAAATGTACTGGCTTTTTAAAGAATCAATTAACGGAATTAACGAAGCTTGCAGATATTTTGACACACCGGTTACCGGTGGAAACGTTAGCTTTTATAACGAAAGTCCTACCGCATCGGTTTATCCCACACCGGTAATTGGAATGGTTGGTATTGTAGACGGTCTTAATAAAATTACGACTTGTTATTTTAAAAACGAAAATGATTTGATTTACGTCTTAGGCGAAAATTATAACGAGATTGGCGGGAGTGAATATTTAAAAGTAATTCACGGTTTGGTTACCGGTAACTGTCCGGTATTGAATTTGGCTGCGGAACGGGAACTTCATAAATTGGTGGAAAAATTAATAGAACAAAATATTATAAATTCCGCGCATGATATTTCCGAAGGGGGAATTATTTCAGCAATTAGCGAATGTTGTATTTTGAATCCCCGGAAACAATTTGGAGCGAATATAAAAATTAATATAAATAACAGATATGATTTTACACTATTTTCCGAATCTCAATCCCGTATAATTGTTTCTGTTTCCGAAGATAAAAAAGAAGCGTTCGAAAAAATTACCGCAAATTTTGAAACTCCAGTTTACTTTTTAGGTAAAACCGGTGGTGATAATTTGGAAGTTAACAATATCTTAAAAGTTCCGGTAAAGGAATTGTCGGATATTTATTTTAATACAATCGACCGTATAATGAATGAGTAAGTTTAAGATTTTACGTTTTATCGGGAAGTATTTTTCGATTAAAAGGGTAAAAAAAATATTAAGATTTTTTGATTATTATCTGAAAGGTATTCTTGAACGAATAGATGAACATCACATATTTTTATCCGGCGGTGGTATAGCTTTTTCTTTGTTGTTAAGTTTAGTGCCAATTCTACTTCTTACTTTTTCAATTCTGGGTAATGTGATTTCTCCTGCAACAATACAAGATCAAATTAGCAGATTAATTGACACAACAATTCCATATCCGCAATATGCTCAATATACAAAAAAAGTAATATTATCGCGCTTACCCGAAGTAATTGAATATAAAACTTTAGCGGGATACATTGGCGCTTTGGGTTTGTTTTTTACCTCAACCTGGTTTTTTAGCAGTATGACAACTATTTTGAACAAAATTTACAAGGTTAAAGTACAAAAAAGTATTTGGGTCGGTTTGTTAAGGGATGTTGGCTTAGTTCTTTTAATGATATTATTGATACTTCTTTCCACCTTTATATTTCCGATGATAAATTTGATAATTGATCTTACACAAAAACTCGAAATCTTCCGTAGGTTTGAAGTTAGCGGACTTGCATCTTTATTGTTTTCCGTTACTTCCGTTTTAATAATGTTCGGATTATTTTATCTTCTGTACTATGTTGTACCTTATGAAAAACAGAATAAAAAAGTAGTGTTTGTTAGCGCTGTTTGGTCAACAATATTATGGGAAACCGCCAGAAAAATTTTCGGAATATATATTACAGATTTCCTGTCGACCAACCATGTTTACGGAGCTTTTGTTCTTTTTGTTGTTGTTTTGTTTTGGTTGTTCTATTCTTCTTGTTTGTTAATTGTTGGAGCGGAAATTGGACAACTTTACAGGGAAAGAATGGCCGAAAAATACGATAAAAAATACAAATCTTATCCCAAATCTAATTTAGAATAAGCTTCTTCCTCATTTTTGAATGTAGTGAATATTTTTGCCAAACCCGTTTCTGTAAACAAGGGTAATCTTTTGTCTTCGTCGTAAATTAAATATAAATTACCTTCTGTGGCATTTACTTTTTTCAGTGCTCCTACAATAACTCCAAAAAAAGTCGAGTCTATAAAAGAGCATGAATTTATATCAATTAAAATGTTATTGCTTCCTTCGTTAATAATAACTTCAAGGAATTTTTTGAATTCAATAGCTTCGGAAAGAGTTGCTCTTAGTAAATTTACCTTAACAACTGAAAAATTATTGGGAAAGATTTTAACAATTTGAAAAGGTTCCGTATCGGAATGTTGAATGTGTCCGTCAACATGCGATACGCCGGTCAATTTTAGTTGTTGATCGCTTATGCTAAAAGTTTTATTGTATCCTTTTTTCCTGCTTCTTAGTATAGCGTTATTCATATCAAGACCTATTTTAGTTACTTTGCTAAATATAATCGGCAGGAATGTTAAAATCTTGAGCTGGAATTTGTATTGTGAATCACAAACCTTTATTGGAAAGTATTTTGCTGGTTAACTGAAGATATTCGTTAATTTTTTTTCTATCCGAATCGTTTTCAATTGTATCGGTAATAACGTGAATTACATACTCGCCGGTTTTAACGCCATTGCTATCAATTTTGTACTGATAGATTTTAGTTCTGTGTTTTACTTTATAAATTCCTTCAATTCCGCGTATATATTCTTTCATTTTAATCTTCATTTCTTTTTATAAAAATTATAAAATTAAAAAAGTGAAAATAATTTATATCCTTGTGATATACAACAATAAATAATCGGGATTTTTAAAAAAAAATTAATGTGTTTGGAAAACTTAACAACTTTTTACTATATATTTTCCTTATCTCTAATCTGATCGAGAAGCTTATAAAGAAATGCCAGAACAAATCCACCGGAAGAAATTATTACATCGGAAATATCGAACACGAATATAGTATCGGTGAAAATAAAAGATTTTGAAAATTTAATTACAACAATAGCAAAAAAGAAAAGGGCGAATCCCATTAAACCGGAAATAAAAGGTTGGAGTAAATATTTGTAATAAAATCCTTTGTATTCTTCTTTTTTAGTCCCGAACTCATTTGACGGTGAAGTATCCATAACTTTTAACTTATAATAATAAAATACAATTGAATATGTTTAATTGAACTTAGAAATAATGTGATGTAAATCACAAAATTCTAAATACCGTTCACCTAATAATAAAGTTTAACTTCTTAAATACTTCTTAGTAAACTTAATAAAGAATATGTTGAAAAACCCTAACAAACTTACAATTACTTCATTCAAACCAATAGTGAGGGATTTACCGAGAATTTCGTTGGAAAATGCATACATTCCAATTAATAAAAACAAAACAATGGCAAACCAGAAAAGTCCGTCGTTGAATGCTAGTTTTATACTTTTTAATATTGATAATGAAAATTTTTGCTCTTGTGCTATTTTTAATTCGTTTGTGTTCATATTTACCTTTTTTTTGAAATAACTATCACAAATAAACAGTACTTAATTGTTAATATTTGTGACCGCAAACAAAATGAAACATTTTTTAATAGTAAATGAATGTATCAATATGAAAATAGATCAAAAATGAAGTGTTTTTTAAAAAAAAATCTTTAATTTTGTTCTTTTCTGAGAAAATATTATATTCATTTTCAATATTAGCATTATTTAATAATAAGAATAAAGCGGTTAAACTAAATGGAAACGTCAAAAATTCTTGTAATAGATGATAATAAACACGAACAGTTGTTTTTAAATCGCGCATTAACCAAATTATACAATTGCGAAGTATTAACCGCCGATAACGGTCAAATGGGATTGGAATCGATTCTTTATGATTCACCGGATTTGGTATTTCTGGATGTTGCAATGCCTGTAATGGATGGTGTGGAAATGTTAGAAGTTCTCCGAATTCAATATTCTCAAATAAAAGTTCCAATTATTGCTTTAACCGCAGTAAGTGACAGCGCTACAATGAATAAACTATTTTCATTAGGCGTTGACGAATATTTACTTAAACCGATAAATATTGAACAAATCTCCTCTAAAGTCGATAAATTTTTAAAAATTTAGAAAAAATTCATTTTTTTTCTTTACTCCTTCTATTTAATTTATTATTTTGCAAAGAGTTACCATAAAACTTTTAAGTTGTACTTTATATGTCAAAAACTAAAATAAGAAAAATTAAATTCTTATTGAGTCTTATGTACTTACTTGTTTTGTCATATTTAATTATTATTTTGCTTGTGTAACCCCGAATAATAAAATAAAATTGATGTACTATGACCGAAGTAAAAAATATTTTTACATCAAATGATCTAATTAGCCGGTTCTTAAAGAATCGAGGGTCTAAAACATATTTAAAACTTTTTATTTACGGACCGTTAAGAGGCGGATTTTTCGGTTTTGCTTTTCTTTTTACGATAATAATTTTCGTCAAACTTTTCATCTTTTTACTTGCATTTAATGTAGAATTAACATTTTCCGTAAAGGATGTTATTTTGGCATCATTCGGATTACTTTTTGGTATCCTTATTAATTTACTTTACATCGTTAAAAAATTATATTATTACGACGAACGTTGAATGTAAAAAATCGACTGAAGTAACCTGAAAATACCGGACTTCTTTTGCACATTAAAATGCTAAACTTTTTGGAAAGTTTTACAACTTCTCTTTGCTAAATATAAATTTGTGAAACAGCCTCGCTGATAATCATCTGTATATTTTAAAATCCTTGATATTTTTCTTTTCATCTAAATTATTTTTTTGTAGTTTTAGTTCAACTAAAATTAACCTTTAATTTTATCCGGCGAGATAAAGAAGGAATGGAAAACAAAAAAGATTATAAAAACCTCTGCGACGATAGTCAATGAGGATTTTTTTTAAATTATTATGAAAATTAAAGCAGAAATAATTGACGCAAAAGGACTGGAAAGGACTATTACAAGGCTTTCCCACGAAATTCTTGAACGGAATAAAGGTTCGGAAAATATAATTTTAATCGGTATGAGAACCCGGGGCGAATTTATTGCGAAGAGAATTCAAAATAAAATAAAAGAAATTGACGGTTCCGGACCTAAACTGGGTATTTTGGATGTCACTTTATACCGAGACGATTTCCGGACACGGCTAAAACAACCCGAAGTTTCGGTAACAAATATCACTTTTGATATTCATGACAGAGATATTATACTTATTGACGATGTACTGTTTTCGGGAAGAACCGCACGAGCCGCTTTGGATGCTTTAATGGATTTGGGAAGACCAAGAACAATTCAACTTTGTGTTTTAATCGATAGAGGTCACCGCGAAATGCCAATTAAAGCCGATTTTGTGGGGAAAAATATTCCTACTTCCATTAATGAAGAAATTAAAGTTAAAATGAAAGAAATTGACGGTGAGGATGCCGTCTATTTAGTCGATATATCAGAATAGGATATTTTATGGCTTTATCAACTCCACATTTACTCGGTTTAAATGGCGTTCCCAAGGAAGATATTCAATTAATTTTAGATACCGCAACTACATTCCGGGAAGTACTTGACAGACCGATTAAGAAAGTACCCACATTACAGGGTAAAACTATAGTAAATCTTTTTTACGAAAGTTCAACAAGAACAAGAATCTCGTTTGAATTGGCTCAAAAAAGATTATCTGCCGATATAGTTAATTTTTCCAAAGGTACAAGCAGCGTTTCGAAAGGTGAATCATTCAAAGATACCGTTAAAAATATTGAAGCAATGAAAGTTGATATGATTGTTGTTAGACATAGTTCAGCCGGTGTTCCTCATTACTTAACCCGGATATCAAACGCAAATATAATTAATGCAGGCGACGGTTTGCACGAACATCCTACTCAAGCTTTATTAGATATGTATTCAATCCGTGAAAAATTGAATTCTTTGGAAGGATTAAGAATTTGTATAATTGGAGATATTGCTCACAGCCGCGTGGCTTTATCTAATATTTACGGGTTAAAAACTATGGGAGCTACTGTAAATGTTTGCGGTCCCGCAACAATGATTCCAAAAGAATTGGAGCGTTTAGGAGTTAAAATTTACAATAATGTGGATAAAGCAATTGCCGAACATGACGTAATAAATGTTCTTAGAATCCAATTGGAAAGGGAAGCGGGAATATCGATTCCTTCATTAAGAGAATATCATAACTATTTTGGAATTACTGCGGAACGAATTGAACGGAATAATAAAGATATACTTATACTTCATCCCGGACCGATAAACAGGGGAGTTGAATTATCTTCCGAAGTTGCCGATGGTCCTTATCAAGTTATACTCAATCAGGTTACTAACGGAGTGGCAATTAGAATGGCTGTGCTTTATTTGCTTGGTACGGCTAATTGAATTAATAGATCAATTTAAATATAATCTGGAATATTTATGCAAATCATCTTAAAAGGCGGAATTGTAATAAATCCTGCTCAAAATATTGAACAAAAGTTGGATTTACTTATTGATAATGGTATAATTAAGAAAATCGGGGCTATAAAACCCGGTGAATATTCAAGCGCTAAAATATACGATTTTGAAAATAAATTTATTGTTCCCGGTCTCTTTGATATGCATGTTCATTTAAGGGAACCCGGCAGAGAAGACGAAGAAACCGTTGTTACAGGAGCTAATGCCGCCGCGGCGGGTGGTTTTACCGGATTAGCCTGTATGCCTAATACTAATCCAACTATTGATTCAGCCGAAGTGATAAATTTTATAAATCAAAAAGCAAACGGACATTTGGTTAATGTTCATTCTATAGGAGCGGTTACTTTAGGAAGAAAAGGGGAGAGTCTGGCTCCAATTGCGGAAATGGTGGAAGCCGGAGCCGTGGCATTTTCGGACGACGGCGTAGCGGTTAAAACCGCTGCAATATTACGTAAAGCAATGGAATATGCATCTATGTATGACAAACTTGTAATTGAGCATTGCGAAGATGAATCGTTAGCTGGCGGAGCAATGAACGAAAGTGTTGTGTCTACGCAATTGGGATTGCCGCCTTTGCCAAGCGTTTCGGAAGATTTAATAGTTATGCGGGATATACTATTAGCCGAATATGTTGGAGCGCGGGTTCATATTGCTCATATTAGCACTAAAGCTTCTGTGGAAATGGTAAGGCAGGCTAAGAAAAAAGGAATAAATGTTACGGCGGAAGTTACGCCTCATCATTTTACGCTTACTCACGATTCGCTTAAAACCTTTGATACTAATTTTAAAATGAATCCGCCTTTGCGTTCCAAAGAAGATGTATTGGCAATAATAGAAGGTTTAAAAGATGGAACTATCGATTGTATTGCAAGCGATCACGCTCCCCACTCAATTGAAGAAAAGGATTTGGAATTTATTAATGCCCCCAACGGAATAATCGGTCTGGAAACACAATTGGGTTTGGCAATAACAGAATTGGTTCATAAAGGGCATTTAACTATTTCGCAATTGGTTGAGAAATTATCTGTAAATCCGCGGAAAATTTTGAATGTTCCCGTTCCCCAAATTACCGAAGATGAAAATGCCGATCTTACTATTTTCGATTCGGATATGGTTTGGACTGTTGACAAGAACAAATTTAAATCAAAATCTAAAAACACTCCTTTCGATAAAAGGTTACTGACAGGAAAGTCAATAGCCGTTATAAATAATGGCAAAATGTTTATTGATGATAATTTTCTTAATATAACCGGTTAACTGATAATTCTGTTTGCTTAAATAAAAGCGTAAGTGTATAGAATTTACTACAAGACAAATTTTTAAAAAGACAGTAAAAATACTCCTGTTGCTTTTTCCTTCCTAAATTTTAATATTTTCACACCTTTTAACTTGGCATTCCCTTTGTAATGCTTCTTAATATGAAGAATGTCGGAGGTATAAAATGAAAAAGATAAAAACAAATATGATAAAAGTAATAGTTGGGTTATTATTAATAATATCCGTCTTCGGTTGCGAAACAACAAAACAATATTACGATAATGTGCCGCCTTCGCCTCCCAGAAATATTAAAACCTACGTTGGAGATAATGCAGTTGAAATTGATTGGGATTTTAATCCGGAACGGGATGTAGCAGGTTACAATGTTTATTATTCCGATAGTTACTATGGAAAGTATACGTTAATAGGAAGTACCAAGGATAATTTTTATGTGGATTTCGACGCTCAAAATGGTGTTAAGTATTATTATGCTGTTTCCGCTTATGATGTAAACGGAAACGAAAGCGAATTAAGTTATGATGAAGTTTACGGGGTTGCACGACCTGAAGGGAAAAACCAAGTTATATTCGATTACTTAAAATTTCCGGATATGTCGGGTTACGATTTTAGCGAATATTTAGTAACAGCTTATGATTCCAGCTCCGACCAAGCATCCGCGGATATGTTTTTTGAAAATTTCAACGGCGTTTATTACATAGATGTATGGGACGATACGGATATTCAAGATATGGGTCAAACAAACGACTTATCGGATATAACGGAAGCTCCTTTAAATGGTTGGGTACCGCTTCAAGAAGGTGAAAACATTAAATATGCCGAAGCGATTGTTGGACATACTTATATTATTTGGACGTGGGATAATCATTTCGCAAAAGTCAGAATAGATAATATTACTCCCGAAAAAATGGTATTTGATTGGGCATATCAATTGATGGAAGGTGAAGTCCAATTAAAATCCGGAAGAGGAAATAGTAAGTCCCGGAATTTAATTCATAAAAAAGTTGTTAGAAAACGATAAAGGTTTTTATAATGAAATTCCTAAATTTTTATAAAAAGCATACAAATTATAGTATGCTTTTTTATTTTCTTTTGTTTATTTTGAATTAAGTAAAAAGATAAAAATTATGAAACAAAAGTTTTTTATAGTTGCTTTTTTATTTGTTGCCGGTTTTTCAGTTGTAAATGCGCAATTTCACGACTCGAAAATGCCTTTGACAACACAGCATAAAACCGGTGTGGATAAAATATTTTCTAATGTTTATAGTGGTCTGCTTAACGGCGATGTTTCCAGAATAACAAAATATATCAAATCAGACGTTTCATTAAACCTTAAATCCGGCATATCGGATTATTTTAGTCCCAGCCAAGCCTACTACGTTTTAAAAGATTTTTTCAAAAAATATCATTTAATTGAATTGAAAATTTTAACCACAAAAAAAACTACCGACTTCCCGTATGCATCTGGGACTGCAAAATATAAAAGCAGCGGATTGAGCGGAAATTTACAAGTCTTTTATTCTCTAAAGAAAATAAACGGTGGATGGACAATTGCACAATTAACAATGAATTAATTTATAATGCGGTTTTCCGGTAACCAACTTAGATTTATCCTTCCTGTTTTTATTTTACTTATTGCTATTATTCTTCTCCAATTGTTTGAACCGGTATTGCTAAACAATAAAAAGAAAAATTGGAATAAAGAACTGAATGTTAAAAATGAACTAATCGAAAAGTCGGTTAAAAATATTTTTAATGAAAAAATCGATTCGTTAAAGTTTATATTAAATAAGGTTAAGAAAATAATTAAAAACGAAAACGGTTCGCAAGAAAAAATAATTCCACTTATAAATCAACATGCGCTTTCTAAATTTTCCGTAGTAATTACCGATTCGAACGGAGAAGTTTTTGCTTGGACGCGAAATATACTTTTTAATAATTTCAATCCCCGCAATTCTAACAAAATCAATAACGTATCAATTACCAAATCCAATTTAATTGTTTATTTAACATATAACGGTCTTTTGGATTATGATTCAACCGCTTATTATATATCGGTTTCGTTGCCTCTCGAAAAAGAATATCGATTGCAAAATAAGTATTTTCAAAAAATTAGTTTAACCGGACTGTTAAGCTCAAAGTTCAATACGCAATTCGAAATAAATTACTCGGGGAAAAATCCGCATAAAAACGACGGAAGATATTATTCGTTTTTTGTGGAAAACAACAATAATAAAATAGCGTTAGTTACATTCAAAAAACCTAATTTCGATATTAATTTAAATAATTATAGACAAAACTTAAAAAATATAAAATATGTTTTATTAATTACTGTTCTACTTCTCCTTGGCGTTTATTTATTTATAAAACTGAAAGAATTAAATAATAAAGCGATTAAATATTTTACATTATTAAGTTATCTTGTAATACTTCGCTATACCGTTTATGTTTCGGGTTTGGTTTCATCGTGGCAAACATCGGGCATTTCAAATCCCGCATATTTTTCCTCTTCGTTTGCCTTCGGAATAGTTAAATCTCCTGTAGAACTTTTTGTGACTTGTATCTTTGTCCTGGTTTTCGTCATACAACTTTATACGTTCGTACTCGGAATAAGTAATAAAAAAACAACGGTAAATAAATCAGTTAAACTTTATTTTATTACAACCATTTCTTTGTTGTTAATTTTCTTCTTAACTTACAGAGGATTTGCCGCATCCATACGCAGTGTTATATTCGACTCAACGCTTGTTTATTTTAACGATCATTCTTTATTTCCAAACGTTACGACCGGCTTAATGTATATAAACGTACTTTTGATGGGATTTATCTTTCTACTGATATCTTTTATAATCTTATTAATTATTTACGTATTTGCCAAAAGCGTTAAAAATTTTAATTTGACCAGATTTTTACTAATCCAATTTTTTGTTTTTCAACTTTTCGGAATATTTTTTGACCTTGTGCAAAACAATCCGCAAGGTAATTCACTAATAAGGATTCTTTTTGTAACATTTACTTTTCTTTTGTTAATATTCCATATTTTATCCAAACACAAAAAATTTATAAAGTTTATATATATACTTTTCGCCGGATCTGCATTCTCGGTCATTTTAATGATTTTTTACAATAACCAATTAGAGAAAGAATCGTTAAAAATATATGCACGGGACTTAATAAACCCAAATGACGGTTGGCTTGAATTCCTTGTAAGAGAATCTTTGCTGAACGATTTTACAAGAAAAGAAGCACTTGAAGCCTTTGACAATCCCAGCACTAATTTTGATGCCTCGGCGTTTAAGATTTGGAGCAAAAGCTCATTACAAAAAGAATCGTTTATATCCGAAATCGGTTTTTTGGATTACAATAAAAAATTTCTCGGCGGTTTCGGTTTTAGAATAAGTGAATTACCCGGACCCAATTGGTCTAATCTAAAAAATGTATTATCTGACATCACAATTTTTAAGGAAAATTTACCTAACTCCGGCGCTAAAATTATCAGAGGAATTTTTCCCGTTAAAAATGATTACGCTTTGCTCGGTTATGTGGAAGCTTCGGTAATTTTTGATATAGGAAACTTCGGTTTTGCAGAACCACCCGAGTTTTTAAAAGCTCCTCCCTTGCATCAAAAACAAATTGTTCAAACCGGTGAATTGAAAATTTTGGAATTTATAAACGATTCCCTGAAAAATGTTTGGGGAGACATAAGGATTTCATACCCCGATGTTGATAAAATTGACAATATAAAATTGAATAAAGAACACGAAGCATTCAGAATAATAAATTTAAATGGTGCCAATTATAAAATTTATATTTCGCAAGTTATTAGAAATAAAAAAACAAAAAAAATTGCCGTGGCAATAAGGGAAAAAGATTTGTCATTTCAAATATTTAATTTTTTCAAAATTTTCTTTTTCCATTCTCTCCTCATTCTGCTAATAATTTTAATTTACTTTGTCTATATTCTTTCGCGTAAAAAAGAAATAAAAATATCGTTACAAACCAAACTATTAATTGCTTTTCTGATTGTATCGCTTATTCCTTTGATTTTATTAGCGCTTTATTTTAGAAACTTGACGGAGCAAAAAAACAAAGACGCCGTTTTTTATAAATTGGGAAAACGCGCTTACTCAATAGAAACTTATACTAATGATCATTTGACCCCGGAAGCGGATAATATATATGAAGTTTTTGAAAAGGCATCCAGCGAACTAAACATTAATTTTTCGGTTTTCAAGAATAAAAAAGTTTCTTATAGTACCGAAAGCTTATTTTATGAAATAAGTCTCATACCTAAATTAATAAATCCTTTTGCTTTTAATACTATTGAAAATTTGGGAGCTCAAGATTATATAACCATTGATGCAGTTGAAAAGTATAAATATAATTCGTTTTATTATTTGGCTAACATAAATCATAAATACTATATTATTCAAGTTAGCGATGCGTTTAATAATATTTCCTTGCCGATGTCTGGTAACGAAGTAGATGCCTTTCTTGTAGCCAGTTATTCATTGGCTGTTTTATTGGTTTTAATATTAAGTTCTATTCTTGCTAATCAAATTTCTAAACCTATACGGAAATTAACTCAGGCAACGGTGGCGGTTGCAAGCGGGGATTTGGATATTCAACTGGAAGAAAAAGCCGGTGGAGAAGTGGATGATTTGATTAAAGGGTTTAATTATATGGTGCATGAATTAAAACGTAATCAATTGCAATTGGCTGAAGTGGAAAGGGAAGCTGCTTGGAAAGAAATGGCAAAACAAGTAGCTCATGAAATAAAAAATCCGTTAACTCCAATGAAATTAGCTACACAGCAATTAATTGCCGCCTTTAAAGATAATTCCCATAAATTTGAAAATATATTCAATAAAGTTACCGGAACTATAATTAACCAGATAGAAACATTAAGTAAAATTGCAACCGAATTTTCAAATTTTGCCAAAATGCCAAGTCTTAAAATTGAACGAATTGACTTACGAAAGGTTATTAAAGAATCAATAGATTTGTTTTTGGAGGAAAGCGCCGGTATTAGCTTTGCATCTGAATTGGAGAACGTTTTTATTGAAGCCGATTATGATCAACTTAAGAGAACATTGATTAATTTAATCCGTAATTCTTTACAAGCCGGCGCAACTGAAATTGAAATAACTTTGAATTCGAATGAGGATTCCGAACATTTCGATTTGAGAATAAAGGATAACGGTTGCGGCATTTCGGATGAAAATTTACCTAAAATTTTTGATTACAATTTTACAACAAAGGATAAAGGAATGGGTATTGGTCTTAGTCTGGCTAAAAAATACTTGGAATTTATTCACGCAACAATACAAGTGGAACAAACAACTAATAGGGGAACAACAATTTTAATTAGGTTCAGAAAATCTAAATGAAAGAATTAACGCCTTATCAAAAAGCCGCACTAAATTATGAAAAACACATTTCGTTAACGGCAAATGCCGGCTCTGGTAAAACGTTTGTTTTTACGAAAAGATTTTTGGAGACCCTTATCAGCTTGGATATCGGTTTGGAAAACATCATTGCAATTACCTTTACCGATAAAGCGGCAAGCGAACTTTATTCCCGCATTTCCAATGAAATTGAAGAACGATTAAAAACCGAGAAAGATAAATCAAAAAGAATCAAATTGGAAATGTTACGCCGTGGTTTGGTTTCGGCGAATATTTCAACTATTCATTCCTTTTGTATTGATATCCTTAGAGAAAACGCACCTTCTGCCGGTTTAGACGCCAATTTTATAACTATCGATAATTCGGTTACAAATGAGTTAATTGATTTAAGTATTGAAGAACTGTTTAGAAATTTTTACAATAAAAAAGAGCTGGAAGACGAAATAAAATATTTGTTGCGCTACTTTATTTCGAAAAATATGTTAATTAAAGAATTGCGTTCAGCTATAAATAAAAGAAGGGACACCCTGAATCTTTATAATAAAATCTATTCTAAGGAAATAAAATTTATTGCAAACTTCTTTAAGGAAAATTTCAAAAAACAGTTTTTAAAAATAGTTAAACCTGAAATTGATAAAAATTTAATTAAAATTGAAAATATTAATAATTATGTGTTGAGTATAAGTCCCAATAACGAATTTGCTTTGGAAGCGTCAAAAACGCTTGCGGAAATAAACGTTAAGAAAACCGTTAACCGTCTGATCCTACAGTTGAAAAGATTATCCGAAATTTTATTAACAAAAAGTGGTAGTATAAAAAAACAAGGATACTTGACAAGTAAGGATAGAAATGACCGGTTGAACGTTTTAATTCAAGATGTGGAATTGATGTTTAAATCGTTAAGCGGATTGTTTGCAATTAGTAAACCGGAATTGGTCGAAACGGAATTGGCGAAGTTCGGTAAAAATTTTGCAACGGTTTCCGCAAGGTTAATAGAAATTTATCAGAATAAAAAAACTGAAAAAGCTTATTTGGATTTTGAAGACATATTAATTCACACTGAAAAATTAATAGCCAATAAAGATATCAGAAAACAACTTAGTCAAAAATTCCGTTATGTGATGATTGACGAATATCAGGATACAAACGAGATACAATACAATATTTTTATGCCCATTTTAAATTATCTGAAAAGCGGTAACCTGTTTATTGTGGGAGACGAGAAACAAAGTATTTACATGTTTAGAAACGCAGAGTTGGAGATTTTTAATAAAACCAAAGATGAACTGAAAGAGAATAAAAACGAAAGCGAAATTTTAATTTTACCGCACAGTTTCAGATTGGCTCCTAACATTGCGGCGTTTACAAATGAACTGTTCAAATTATTAATGTCAAATCCGGTTAAAGAATTCAATGAAGTTGAATACAGTGAATTAATTTGTGCCCGGCCCGAAAAGCCCGAGGGAAAAATAGAATTTATTATTTCCGGTGAAGATTCCCCCGAAGAAAGTGAACTGGTGGCAAAAAAAATTTTAGAATTGCGCCGTCAAAATTTGGACTTTGGAAAAATTGCAGTCTTATGCCGTAAAAGATCCGCTTTTGCGGAGTTGGAAAAAAGTTTCGTGAAATTTAAAATCCCTTATGCAATTATCGGTGGGAAAGGATTTTTTCAACAACAAATTATATTGGACTTAAACAATTACCTCTCATTTTTAATAAACCCCAATAACGATAATGCCTTGGTTGGATTGCTCAGAAGCCCGTTCTATTCGCTGTCGGACGAGGAAATTTTAGAAATATCACTTTGTGACGGAAATTCTTTTTTTGAAAAACTTAGAAATTATTCAAAAGGAAAAAATTCCTTTTCAAAAATTGTAACTGAGTTTGACCGGAATATTGACATATCACAAAAAATTAGTCTGACAAAACTTGTTAGAAAATTATTCAGAGAAACAGGATATTGGTCAGTATTGGCTTCAAAAATAAATTCCGACCAGGAACTGGCAAACCTTAATAAACTGATTTCGGTCGCAAATAAATTTTCCCAGCAAAGTTTTACTTCGTTATACGACTTTGTAAACTTCCTTACTACATCCATAGAATCAGCAGAAGACGAAGGGCAGGCATTATTGGCTGGCGATCAAAATGCAGTTAATATAATGACCTTACACAAAGCTAAAGGTTTGGAATATAAAGCCGTATTTTTATTCAAAAGTCATGAAATAGTTCAAGATAACTCGGCTAAATCTAAATCCGTTTTCATCAATAAACATTTTGGAATTATGACCAAGGTGCCTGTTAACGGAAATTATTTTGAACCATACAGTCCTGCGCCAATTACATGGCTTTCCGATTATATAGAAAAAAGAAAAAATTTAGCCGAATTTAAACGGCTTTTGTATGTAGGAATTACAAGGGCGGAAGATTATTTATTTATAACGGCAACTAAACGTAAACAAAAATTTCCGGATAGTACGTTTATTGGTATTATATTCAAGGCATTAGAAAGATTTTGGGACGAAAATAGTTTTAAGTTGAATTCCGTTCTCAAATTTATGAAACAAGCGGATGAGGAATATAAAGTTTATGAAAAGGAAATTAAACTTGAAATTCCCGTATTGCATTCTGTTGATTCTACGTTTCATTTGGATTCCGGCGAAGAAAAGCTTTATGATGTAAAGGAAATAAAAGCTGCTGAAATTCCGGACCGTGAGAAAAACGAAATAATTTCCGCTACAAAAATAACCGTCTATTCTCAATGCCCGTTAAAGTATAAATTAACTTACGAATTGGGATATTCCAAACTTTTTAAAATGCAGAAAGAGTTTAAGAATCTTTACGAATTTAATATAAAAGAAGACGATGAATTGAAAATATTAAGCGATGTAAGAGGACGAATAATTCACGAAGTGCTGCAAAGACAAGTTGAATTGGATTATTTGGAAAATGAAGTTGAATCTTTGATCGATTCCGAATTAAAATTGAAATCCATAGCTTATTCCGAAATGGAATTGTTACGGGAAAATATATTATCCGATCTTAAAAAATTTTATTCTTCCGGAATTTATACAAGGTTGAAAAAACACGATAAATTTTATAATGAATTTGAAGTTTATGCCAAAGAAAAAGATTTTTTTCTGTATGGCATAATAGATAAACTAATAATAGACAAAGATAAAATAATTATTGCCGACTATAAGAGCGACATAATTTCCGTGGATAGAATAAAACATAAAGCAAAAGAATATTTCACACAATTAAAATTTTACGCTTATGTTCTTAGTAAATTATACCAAAATGTTAATCTGTTTGAATTACGATTGATTTTTATTAAACATCCCGGAATAGATGTTGCAGCCGCGCTTAGTAAAGAAGAAGTTTTCAGTTTCGGTAAAATTGTTTCGGACTTTGTTTCAAAAATACGGGCAAAAGAATTTGCACCGGATTTATCTCATTGTAAAAATTGCCATTTCAGTCCCGATAGAAAAAATTGCGTCGTAAAATTCAAACCCGGTTAAAAGGTGATTCAAATAAAAATTTTGTAATTTTATAAATAATCTAAATTCTTTTTGAATTATAAAAGGTAAATAAATGAAAATAGTAAACATTTTTCAAATTATTAAGGGGATCACATTGATTGCTTTATTCACAACAGGATTCAATCTTTTTCAGATTGACGCAATTGCACAAGAGAAAACAAAAGAAGTGCCTACTCGGGATCAAATTGAGGCAAAGTATAAATGGAATTTACAAGATATATATAAATCCGTAAATGATTGGGAAAAGGATTTCCAAATTGTAAAAAATTCCGCACAAAAATATAAACAATTCGAAAATACGCTCGGAAACTCGGCGCAGCAACTTTTAAACTGCTTGAAGTTTGACGATGAAACGGAAATTAAACTGGGAAAACTTTATTTGTATGCTTCCCTTTCCAAAGATTTGGATTTGGGTAATCCGGAAAATCAAGGAAGATTCGATAGAATTATGTCGCTCGCATCTCAAATACAGGCTGCTTCCAGTTTTATAAAACCTGAAATACTGGCAATACCGGAAGAAAAATTATGGAAGTTTGTTGATGAATTAAACGGATTGAAAGTTTACAAACATTTATTGGATGATATGTTAAGAACCAAAGCACATACATTATCGCCTAATGAAGAAGAGCTGCTAGCCTTAGCCGGACCGGTCACAAATGTAAGTTACTCAACTTTCGGAATGTTTAATAATGCCGATATTCAATTTCCAACCGTGCAAGACGAAAAGGGAAATCCAATTAAAATTTCACACGCTCGTTACGGCGCAGCTATGTATTCCACCGATAGAGATTTCAGAAAACGGGTTTATAAAGGATATTATAAACCGTTTATGGAATATAAAAATACTTTAGTGTCTTTGTTTAACGGTAATTTGAAAGGAAATCTTTTTTACGCAAAAGCAAGAAAGTATAAATCTAATTTGGAAGCCGCATTAACCCCAAATAATATTCCCGTAAAAGTTTATTATAACTTGATAGAGTCTGTTGATAAAAATCTTGAACCTTTACACCGTTGGGCAAAAATAAAAAAGAAATTGTTAAAGTATAAAGAATTGCATCCTTACGATACCTATGTTACTTTGTTTCCCTCCGTTAAAAAAGTTTACACTTATGAACAAGGAAAGGAATTGGTGTTAAAAGCTCTTAAACCGTTGGGCGAAGATTATCTTAAAAATTTGCAAACAGCATTTAATAACAGATGGATTGATGTTTTCGAAACAAAAGGAAAACGAAGCGGCGCATATTCTTCCGGTACAACATTCGGAGTTCATCCTTACGTTCTGTTAAATTGGGACGATGAGTTAGATGCCGTTTTTACTTTGGCCCATGAAATGGGACATAATATGCATTCGTACTACACCGAACAAAATCAGCCGTTTCCGTATGCCAATTATTCTATTTTTGTTGCCGAAGTTGCTTCCACAATGAATGAAGCGCTTTTGTTGGATTATCTTATTGATCACGCTGAAAACAAGTTGGAAAAATTGGCGTTAATTGAAAAAAACTTAACGAATATTACAACAACGTTTTACAGGCAAACACGGTTTGCGGAATTTGAATTGTTGGTAAACGAAAAAACGGAAAAAGGAGAACCGCTTACTCCCGATAAACTTTCGGAAATTTACAAAGAAATGTATCAAAAGTATTGGGGACCGGAAATGGTTGTAGATACCGAAGAATCTTATACTTGGGCTCGGATACCGCATTTCTATTATGACTTTTACGTTTATCAATATGCAACCAGTTTTGCCGCTTCTCAAGCTTTATCGGAAAAAGTTAAAAAAGAAGGGCAGCCTGCAATCGCTAAATATTTGAATTTTCTAAAGTCAGGAAGCTCAAAATATCCGATAGATGTTTTGAAAGAAGCCGGCGTGGATATGACTTCTCCCGAACCGGTAATAGCCGTTGTTAAAAAAATGAACCGGTTACTCGATCAAATGGAAGAATTACTGAAGTAAATATTATAAATTGAATTGGTTTTTAGGCGAGATTTATCTCGCCTCTTTTTTGTAATCCTTTTTCAAATTAACGGGGTAATGATGAAAGTCTACTCAAAAAGTGAATTGAATTCTTATCATCTTTCACTTACTTATGATGATATTAGCCTTGTTCCCAGGGAAATTTCCAGGATTGTAACAAGAACCGAAGTTGATACAAAAACGGAATTTTTGGGGGTGAATTTAAATTTGCCCGTAGTCTCAAGTCCTATGGATACCGTAACCGGAATTGATATGGCTAATAAACTTGACGAATTAGGTTGTTTGGGAATTGTAAACAGATTCGACTCTTCGTTGGAAAAAGTTTTATCCAATGGTTCCGGCTCGCAAGGCATTAAAGCGGTTTCTATTGGTCTAACCGCAGATGAATCCGTTGTAGAAAAAATTGCGGGCAACAATTGGATACTTTGTATTGATACGGCAAACGCCAATAATGAAACGGTACTTAAAAAAACAGAAGAAATTAAAAAAAAGTATAATATTAAAATAATTGTAGGCAATGTTGCAAGCGGGGAAACATTAAATGATTTGGTAAATGCCGGCGCCGATGCTTTGCGCGTTGGAATTGGCGGCGGGAGCGTTTGTACCACTTCCGTACAAACCGGCATCGGAATAGGACAAGTTTCGTCTTTGTTGGATGTGTTTTTTGCCAGAGAAAAACATAATCTTAAAATTAATATTATTGCCGACGGCGGAATCAAAAATCCGGGAGATGTTGCAAAAGCCATAGCCCTTGGTGCCGATACCGTAATGTTAGGCAGACTATTAGCCGGAACTCGTGAAGCGCCCGGAGAAGTTATTAAATATAACGATCAATTATGGAAAAAATACAGAGGGTCCGCTTCATTCGGAGTAAAAATGAAAAATGAATTTATAGAAGGCGAAGAAACAATGATTCCATACAAAGGTAGTGTGGAAAACGTAATTAACGCTATTTCGGACGGTCTGAAAAGCGCAATGAGTTACATGAACAGATTTACATTAAACGAACTAAGGAAAGTTGAATCTTTTGCCGTTTTAAGTAACAGCTCTTATTTGGAAAGATTGCCCAAAAAATAAAGATTGTTATGGTTAAGCTTGTATTTAATTATTTAGCCTCACTTTTTATTGTCTTTAACGCTGTTGTCAGCGGCGTTCAAACTCACAATATTATAGATAGTTTAAAAATTAAACTTAAAACGGTAACCGGTTCGGTAAAGGCTTCAACATTAGTAGATTTATCTTATGCATATTGGGGAAAATCCCCTAAAGAAAGTATGCGCTTTGCAAAAGAAGCGTTAAATTATGCGCGCCAAATTAATGACCGGAAAACAGAAGGCAGCGCTCTTAACGCAATTGGTAACGTGTTTTGGGCGCAATCCGAATATGATTCGGCTCTTGCTTATTATCGGAAATCTTTGGGTATAAGAAAAAAAATGGGCGATACGCTTGGAGTTGCCGGCGCTTTGCATAATATCGGAATGGTTTATTCTAGTCGTGGAAAATTTTACGAAGCTTTGCAAAATTTTCATGAAAGCCTGAATAAGTATACTGCAATTAAAGATACCTTTGGTATTGCAAAAGCGGACAATTCCATTGGAACGGTATTGTGGAACCTGAGAGAATATAAAAACAGCCTGAAATATTTTAACAATTCATTGAAGTTAAAAGAAGCGGTTAATGATAGTAACGGTATGGCTGTTGCTATGAATAATATCGGTTTGCTATATAAAAAATTAAACGACCTTGATCATGCTTATAAATATATCAAACAGTCGTTGGATATTAAAGAAAAGTTCGGTAACCCTATTAGTATTGAAACCGCACAACTAAATTTGGGCTCGGTACTAATGGAACAAGGTAAATTAGAGCAGAGTTTGAACTATTTGAACAAAGCCTTGAAAATAGCAAAAAATATAACCGATAACGAAACTTTTATAAGAGCTAATTGCATGATTGCCCGCATCGATCTTAAAAAAAATAATCCGGGTGAAGCTAAACAAAGAATTTCCAAATCTCTGGTTTTGGCAAAAAAAGTTAATTCCTTACCCTTGTATATTACTTGCTTCTCAGCTGCAAGGGAATATTATTCTTTTGTGAAAGATTATAAAACGGCATTCGAATATTCTACCAAATTGTTGGACTATAAAGATAGTTTATTTTCGGAAAAGTTAAATAAGAGGATTGCCGAATTGGAAGTGAAAGTTAAAGCAAAACAAAAAGATGCCGAAATTAACCTTTTGAAAAATGAAAAAAAAATTCAAAACCTGACAATAGAAAAAGAAAAAAATTTCAGGGATTTCCTTTTAATCGCTTCGGCGTTATTCATTTTGCTAAGCGTGTCTTTATTATATGCTTATAAAACAAAAGAGAAAGTGAATAAAGAACTTCATAATCTAAATGTTACTAAGGACAAATTTTTTTCAATTATTTCTCACGACCTGAAAAATCCGTTTAACTCCATTATGTCGTTTTCCAAAATGTTAATGGACGATTTTGAAAATCTTACTGACGAAGAAAGAAAAACAGCTTTATCCGAAATAAATAAAGCGGCTATAAATTCAAGTAATCTTTTGGATAATTTGTTAAGCTGGTCGCTTTCGCAAAGGGGACTTATTCCGATTATGCCGGAAAAAATAAATATGAAAGAGCTTGTGAATAAAACAATAGAGCTGCTAAACGTATCGGCTAAAAATAAAAATATAGAAATTATAAGTTTAATTAAAAGTGATTTTTATGCTTATGCGGATGAAAATACCGTTTCAACTGTGTTACGGAATTTGATTTCAAATGCTGTTAAGTTTACCGGCAAAGGCGGGAGAGTAACTATTGATGTTAAAACAGACGGAAATTATTTGCAAATTGAAGTAAGCGATTCCGGTGTTGGCATACCCGCAGAAAAATTGAAGCATTTATTCGATCTTAACGCTCCAAATTCTATCGACGGAACTTCTGGAGAAAAAGGTACGGGAGTGGGATTAATTTTATGTAAGGAATTTGTCCGGAAAAACGGCGGTAAAATTTGGGCAGAGAGCAAAGTTGATATTGGCAGTACCTTCAAATTCACATTACCAATGTCAAAATAAAGTTATCTTTTGTAATAAAAAGTTTTTTATAAAAAAATAAAATTTTATACGGTTAATATTGGCTAAAAAAGTGTTTTTTAATTATTTTATATACTCAAATTGACCGTTTCAAAATTTAGTTATTAAAAAATCGTTTAAACAGTTATTGTTTATTAATTTTGCTTATTAACCCATAACTTAAGTCGTGGGTTAAGGACACCGGAAACCTTAATTTCATAACCGTTTTAACGGTTTATAAAATTCAACGGTCAGCTTGAGTTATATAATAAATTCAAACAATTTCTACGAGGGCGATATGGGAAGAATTGGACGGCTATTTCACAAAAAAGAAATATCAAATCTACTTAATTCTGCTTCCGATCTAGTTGAGCGGGAGGAATATGCCTTGGCAACCGATCGTTATAATGCGGTTCTTAAATACGACGCTAAAAACGAGAAAGCTCTTTACGGAAGGGGAATTTGTGAGTATTATACCGGAAATTACGATAATGCTAAATTTGATTTAATGAATTTGTTGAAAGTTAATCCGAAATTTTCTCCTCATGTTTATTATTTCTTAAGCAATATTTCACTGATACGTAGGGAATTTTCCGAAGCAAATGATTACATAGATAAATTTATTTATCAAAGCGAAGAAAAGTCCGAAGGTTATTTTTTAAAAGCGGAAATTAAATTTATTGAAAAAGAATACAGGGAAAGTTTGGAGTTTTGCCAAATGTCCTTGGAAATCTTACCTGAAAATTATGACGCTCTCATTTTATCGGCGCGTTCCCAAATTAAATTGGGAAATTATGACGAAGCAATTTCAATCTTAAATAAAACTTTGGAATTGAATTCAAATTCTGCCGAGGTTTATAATTTATTAGGTCTGGCAACCTTCAAAAAAGGCGATAGCGAACAAGCTTTAGGATTATTCGAAAAAGCTTTGGAACTTTTCCCTGACTATAACATAGCCAAATATAACCATGCGTTTATTCAGTATTCTAAAAATATGTACGATGAAGCTCTTAAGGACTTGGAGAATATATCACTTTCCAACGACGGATTAATAGAAGCAAAATTGTTGAGAGCTGAAATATATAATTCCCTCGATCAAAACAGAAAAGCAATCGATTTTTTGACAAAAGTAATAGATCAAAAATCCGATTTTACCGATGCTTATTTTATTCGCGCTGCATTATATAAAAAAGTAGGCGATACGGAAAGCATGATTGAGGATATTAATACGGCTAAAGATAGAGGAATTAAAAAACCCGAACATTATTATTTACTGGCGCTTATGGAATATGAAAAAGGAAATTTGCACGATGCTTTGGATTATTTATCAAAAGCAAATAAAATTGATGAAAATTTTGAAAAAGCTTTATATTTAAGAGGAATAATAGATTTAAGATTGGAAGATTATGAAAATTCTATTAATTCTTTCACCAAAATTTTGGAGAATAATCCGAGAAACTCAATGGCTTTCTTTTACAGGGGAATAGCCAATGAACAAATAGGTTTAAATGAAAAAGCAATCGAAGATTTTCAAGAAACACTAACAATCACCAATTATTTTCCGGCAAAACTCCATTTAATTTTACTTCATTATAAACTTGGTGATTTAACCGGCGCTATGAATATTGTAAACGATGCAATTCAAACCCAACCGGATAACAGCATTCTTTATTTTTTAAGAGCAAATATTTTAAGAAAATCCGAAAAATTTGAAGATGCTTTACGGGATTTGGAAATGTCGGTTGAGTTAAATCCCGAATTTAAAGACGCAATTGCAATGCATGGATATTTAGGATTGAAAATGAAGAACTTCAAAAATGCGGTTAGGGATTTTAGTAAAATTGTTGAAATGGATGAAAATTACTTGAAGGATTTTGATGAAGTTCTTGAATATGCATCGACCCGTGCAGATGTACAATTATAAAATTTGTTAGGAAATTTTCCGTTTTTATTCATCCTCACATTTCCGGATACTTATGCTTACAGGCAATCCCGATTGAGCAATAATTTTTAAAAACCCGGAAGGCTATTCCAAACGTATGTGTAACTTTTTGTATAACTTAAAGTTACGTGGATCTTACCGTTTGATTTTACGTTATTTTTTCATATCTTTTACAGCTTTAAAAATTTTTTTATTAATTAGGAGCAATAATGACGAAAGCTGACATTGTTGAAAAGATTGCTGCCGGGACCGGTTTAACTAAAATTGAGACGGAAGCAATTATCGAAGGTTTTTTAAATACTGTAATAAGTGCTTTGCGAGATGGCAAAGGAATAGAAATTAGAGGATTTGGAAGTTACCGCGTAAAGAAAAAAAATGCCAGATACGCCAGAAACCCAAGAACCGGAGAAAAAGTTTTTGTGCCCGAACATTATGTTCCCGTGTTTAAATTTTCTAAAGATTTTAAGTCTGCCGTTGATAGGGGAATGAAAGAAAAAAATAATGAGTTGTAGGTTATTAAAGTTAGTTTAAGTCTTAAGAAAGTAGAACTTTATGAATAAAAATAAATTTGTCTTTTGTTCTGAATGTGGTGAGAAAAATCCTGCTGACGCAAAATTTTGTTCGCATTGCGGTGCGAAGTTAAGAAATATTAAAAAAGATCAACAAGTAACCGCAAAAAACAAAACACGCCCAACAATTCGCCGTTCTTCCGCAAATGTTAAAGGCGCTAAAATTTTTCCGATGAGTAAAGTTATTGTTATTTTAGTCGTTTTACTTATTGGCGGGGGAATTATGTTGGTTCTGTCGGGACAATTAGATACACCCGAATTAAAAAACGCGGTGAAAAATATTCCGCAAAATAATATACCGGCACAACACGGCGGAGCGGATTTAAACGCACTTAAAGAAATAAAGGATTTGGAAGATAAGTACAATAAAAATCCAAATGACTTGAATGTATTGCTTACATTAGCACACAAACTAAACGATTCAAAGTTTTACGATAAAGCAATTACTTATTATCTACGTTATCTAAAGAAAAAACCTAATGATGCCGATGTTTTAGTTGATATGGGTGTTTGTTATTTTGAGCTCCAAAATTTTGATAAAGCTATAAGCGTTATGAAAAAAGCGATAAAGATTAATCCGAAACATCAGATAGCGCATTTTAATATTGGGATAGTTAATTTCGTTTCCGGCAATAAAACCGGAGCCAGAAAATGGTGGAAGAAAGCTATTGAAATTGATCCAAATACCAGAATAGCCGAAAAAGCTAAAGAATTATTAGAAAAAAATAACTAGGAGATTTATATGCCTTGCGGTAGAAAACGTAAACGCCATAAAATGGCAACTCACAAAAGAAAGAAAAGATTAAGAAAAAACAGACATAAAAAGAAACTAAGATAATTTCAAGCCATCTTAGCTCAGTTGGTAGAGCAGCTCACTCGTAATGAGCAGGTCAGCGGTTCGAGTCCGCTAGATGGCTCAGCTAATTGGGAATATCGAGTGTAATTTGCATATTAATGATTTTAATTTAAATATTAAAGATAAATTCTAATGCGTTGTCTTTACCGAGTAATATAGATTTTTTCCAATCGGAAATTGCTTTTTCGTATTCGTTTAGCTCAAAGTTTGCAAATCCTCTTAAAAAATAAGTTTCAGGCAACGATGGGTTCGATTTAATAACCAAATCATAATCGATGATAGCTCCAATAAGGTTATTCAGCAAATAATTTGCTATGCCTCTGAATAAATAAAAAAGCGTGAGTACTTCAAAAGGTGTTTCGGTTGGGTTAATGAATTGAATGGATTTATCATAATCTTCCTTTGCTTGTTTAAACCTCTCGAGTTTCATATTCGTAAAACCCCTCCAAAAATAAAAATATCCATTGGAATTTTCCAAAGAAATAACTTTATTAAAATCTTCCAGTGCCTTAAGGTATAATTTCTTGCTAAAATATAATTTACCTCTCTCAAAATATATTGCCGGTTCATCGGGGTTTGATTTAATGGCTTGGGAGAAAATAGAAAATGCGGAATCAGAATCTTTTAATTTTTGATATAATTTTCCTGCAATTAAATAGTCATCATATAATTTCGGGAATAAATTTAACTCAATTTCATCTAAGTTTAGTTTAATGGTTTTCACTAAATCAATTTGCCTGGCTATTGCTTTAGATTAGCAAGTAGTACAAAATTAATATAGAGCAAAAAGTATGAGTTTTTAAAAATTTTCTTTTATAAACAGAATTTTGCTAAAAAAAACCGTCAGCATTATTAATACAATTTTCGATGAAAATTGTTATTTGTTACAATCTGTTTATATTTGCACATAAAATTATTTCTAAACAGACAGGATTGAAAAAATGGGCGCAGGATTTAAATTTATTTTCGGATTATTTATTATTGCTCTGCTTATCTTTGTCGGTTCTTTATATTTCGAATCGTTTCTCACGGAAAAAGATTTGGATATTGTAATAACAGGCAGAGTAAAAGTAATTAACTCATCCGGCAACACAAGAAGATTGATATTAACCAAAAATGAAACCTTTGTAAATGAAGATAATAGCTTGTTTGGAAAAAACGACTCCGAAGAATTACAACGAAAGCTGATTCCCGGAAAAAAGTTAAGGGTTAGAGTTGTAGGATATAAAATGGGAATATGTCTTCCGTTTCATTCGGAATTTAGAAATATTGTTAAAGTTGTAGAGAAAAGGCACAGTATTTTATAGTTTCTTCAGTTTAAAAACTCATTCTATCCGTTCATTTTCGCCTCTTATTAATTATTTTTTTAAAAGTACTTGACTTTCCCCAAAAAAAACAGTTATTTTGCAACTCAGTGGGGAAAAATGTTGAATAATTCCAAATAATGTCAAATTATGTTTTTAGGTAGTTTCAAATATTCAATCGATTCCAAAGGTAGGGTAAGTATTCCTGCTAAATTAAGGAAATTTATCAATCCCGAGGCAAATGACGCTTTCGTTTTAACCAGAGGAACCGAAAAATGTATTGATGTTTATCCTATGGATCAATGGAAGGAATTGGTCGCACATAAACTAAATCAGCTTAATACATTCGACCCCAAAGAAGCGATGTTTTTAAGAATGTTCCTTCAAGAAGCTGCCGAAGATAAACTGGATTCACAGTCGAGATTAACTATCCCTAAAAGTTTGATTGAATTTGCCGGTATAGAAAAAGAGGTTTTTATTCTTGGAGCCGGGAAAAAAATAGAAATTTGGAATCCTGAAACTTATGATGAATATATAAAAGAAAATCATATGCCTTACGAAGAAATTGCACGCGAAGTAATGAAAATGCGAAAGGAATGAGTTTACATATTCCGGTAATGTTGACTGAAAGTATTAATTATCTGGTTACTAACAGGTCCGGGACTTATTTTGACGCAACAATTGGTTATGGAGGACACGCTTCTGAATTACTAAAAAATCTAAATAGCAATGCCATTTTAGTCGGCACCGACAAAGACAAAACTGCTTTTTTGCATTGCAAGGAATTATTTAGCGGTGATTTCAGAGTAAGATTATTTAATACAGATTTTACCGATATTAAGAAAATATCTATGATAGAATTTATTAACGGTTACGATGGAATATTTGCCGACTTAGGAGTTTCGTCCGTTCAACTCGATGAAAAAAACTCCGGTTTTACATATCGAAAAGATACTACGTTAGATCTGCGAATGGATAAATCCGCAGGTATACCAGCCTACAAACTGATAAATAAATTATCTCAAACCGAATTATATAAAATTCTGAAATTTTTGGGTGAAGTCCGCCAAGCAAAAGCTATTTCAAAAAAGATTGTAGAACAAAGAACAAATTCTGAAATTATAACAACTTTTCAATTGCGCGATGTAATTGAATCGGTTATTCCCAAACATAATTCATATAAAACTATTTCCAAGGTTTTTCAAGCGTTCAGAATATACGTAAATCAAGAAATTGAAAAGCTAAAATTATTTTTGGAAGAAGCTGTAGGTTTATTAAAAGAAGGCGGCAGAATTGTTATTATTTCATACCATTCATTGGAAGACAGAATAGTAAAAGAATTTTTCAAATACGAAAGTTTGGATTGTGTTTGTCCGCCCGAATTACCGGTCTGCGTTTGCGATAAAAAAGCAAGGTTAAATATTATTACGCGTAAGCCAATAACGCCTTCTGAAAAAGAAGTTCAGGAAAACAGGCGTGCCAGAAGCGCTAAAATGAGAGTGGCGGAAAAAATATGAAGAAAAAGAATAAGATATTTTTAAAACAGCTGCTTATAGCAATAGTTACCGCAATTCCACTATTGTTTATACACGTGTATAGTTTGGATCAAATTAAAAAATTAAATTCTCTGAAAAGCGATAAAACAATTTTACTGAAAAATTTGGAAGACGAATTGGAATCCTCTAAGGTGGAAATACAAAAATTATCTTCCGAAGATGTAATAATTTCTAAAGCGCAAAAGAGATTGGGACTGGTTAAAGCCGGTGAAAAAAATGTATTGCATATAGATAAAACAAAAATTGGAGTAATTGAAAATATAATTAAGCATAAATATGATTAATTCGCGTGCATTAATTCTTACGGTTTTTATTTTCATAACGTACATAGTACTTGGCGCAAGCTTGTTTTTTATCCAAATTTCCGATCATAATAAATATAAATCACAAGCTGATAAACAACAAAATAAAATTTATACTATTAAAGCCGAGCGCGGAACAATTAAAGACAGAAACGGGGAAATTTTAGCTTATACAAGACAAGACAATTCCTTGTTTGCCGATTGCAGAATGTTGAATACTAAAAGAAATAAACGTAAAAAAATAAAATTAAGCAAAAAATTGAGCGAAATATTTGGGAAACCGGCTAGTTATTACAAAAATAAAATTTCGAAAGGAAAAGGAAATATTTGTTTGGAAAGAAAAATATCGCAAGAAAAAGTTTACTTACTTAAAAATTTTGTCGTCGATGGATTTTATAAAGTCCAGGATTTTACAAGATTGTATCCGTATAAATCTTTAGCCGGGCATGTTCTGGGCGCCGTAAACAAACAATCCGTTGGAATTGGCGGAATTGAAAAAGAATATAATAAATACCTTACCGGCAAAAACGGTTACATTCTTATTGAAAATGATGTTATCGGCAGAAAAGTAACGGTAGATTACGATCATTCCGAAAATCCTGTTCCCGGAAATGATGTAATTCTTACGTTGAATAAAGTTTATCAAAAAATTTTAACGGAAGAATTAAGCAAAGGGATAAAAAAATACAAAGGTAAATCGGGTATTGGAATAATAATAAATCCCAATACAGGCGAACTTTTAGCGCTTACAAGCATACCCGAATATGATCCGGGCAAATATAACAAATATGGGTCGTCCGTTAGAAGAAACAGATTTGTAACCGATACTTATGAACCCGGATCAACTATGAAATCGATTGTTATGGCAATTTTATTGGAAAAGCATCTTGTTAGACCTACGGAAATTATTAATACCGAAAACGGAAAGTTCAGGTTGAAAGGAGCTTGGATACGGGATACTCATAAATTTAAAAAATTAACCGTATCCGAAATACTTGAACACTCAAGCAACGTGGGTATTGTTAAACTAAGCGAAAGAATAAATTCAAGGGATTTCTATAAAGGCTTAAGAGATTTTGGTTTCGGTAATATTACGGAAGTGGATTTACCCGGCGAAACGGCAGGATTGCTAAAAAAACCATATTCCTATTCTGCTATTTCAAAAGCATTTATTTCCCATGGTTACGAGGTTTCTGTTACTCCAATGCAAATGGTTACGGCATACAGCGCTTTAGTAAACGGCGGATATTTGTTAAAACCTTTTGTCGTTAAGAAAATTATTGACCGGCAAGGTAATGTTATAAAAAAAGGCGGGAAGGAAGTTATAAGAAGAGTAATAGGAGACAAGACTTCCGGCGAAATTAAAAAAATGCTGCTAGGCGTTGTTGAAAACGGTACCGGTGTTAAAGCACAATTGCCGGATGTATATGTCGGCGGCAAAACCGGAACGTCACAAAAATTAATTAACGGTAAGTATTCAAATAAATATTATAATTCGTCGTTTATCGGATTTCTGCCAGTAAAAAATCCTAAACTTTTATGTTTTGTTTTAGTCGATTCTCCCGAAATCGGACGTTACGGAGGGCAAGTTGCCGCCCCTATTTTTCGCGAAACTATGAGGAAAATTTTAGAATACGACGATAACTTAATTAATGAGAAAAATAAAATAATCCGTAATCAAAATTCAATAGCAGAAGAAATTTTAAGTAATAAAAAACATGAGAAAATCGGAGCGCTAACAACTTCCGATCTCGGTAAATACAAAGAGGGTTCAAAAACAAAAACTATGAGCAACCGTTTTACAATGCCAAGCCTGAAAAATAAATCGTTGCGGGAAGCAATTTCAATTCTGACTAATCTTGGTATTGAGTTTGAAATTAAAGGGGAAGGGAAAGTGCGCAACCAAAGCATTAAACCCGGGACCAGAATAACTAATGGAATGATTTGTAAGATTATTTGTAATTCGAAAAATTCAGTTAAATCTTTTCCAGGTAATTAATGAAACTGATTGAATTGTTAAACAAAATAAACATTGTTCAAGTTGCAGGCGAAGCGGAAAATAAGGAAATAAAAAGCTTGACGATTAATTCAAAGGAAATAAAAAAAGGTAGTATGTTTATTGCCGTTAAAGGATTTAAAACCGACGGTCATTTATACGTAAGCGATGCTGTGGCTAATGGTGCTGCCGCAGTTGTAATTGAAGAAAACTCTAATCTACCTGATGAATTGTTTGTGAAAAATGATGTCGTAAAAATTGTCGTTAAAAATTCCAGAAAAAGTATTGCGGAAATTTCCAAAGTTTTTTACAACAATCCTTCCGCTAAATTAAAATTAATAGGAATTACCGGCACAAAAGGAAAAACTACTACATCTTACTATTTGCATAACATTTTAAAAACGGCTGGAGTTAAATCAGGTCTGTTGGGAACGAATAAATACATAATCGGCAATAGAGAAATTAAATCAAGTTTAACTACTCCCGAAGCTTATGTTATTAATAAACTTATGAATGAGATGGTTGAAGAGAAATGCACTCATTGCGTAATGGAAGTTTCTTCCCATTCCCTTAAGCTGAACCGGGTCGATTATTTGGATTTCGATTATGCGATTTTTACCAACATCACTTCGGATCATATGGATTATCACGGAACCTTCGAAAATTATCTTGATGCAAAAAAAATACTTTTCGATAACCTGAAACCTCAAGCGACAGCTATCTTAAATAGCGACGATAAAAATTGGAAAAATCTGATAGTAGATACTAAAGCGGAAATTAAAACATACGGTACAAGCTCCGGCGCCGATTTTAGTATTTCCGATTTGGAATATGATTTTAACGGAACAAGATTTAATATAAACTATTTAGATTCAAAATATAGTTTAAACACAAAATTAATAGGAAAGTTTAATGCTTATAACGCCACTGCCGCTTTTGCAACTTTGTTTTTAAATGGGATTGATATCAATTTGATAATCAATGGCATCAATACAACGCCGCAGGTTCCCGGAAGATTTGAAGTTTTAGGAAATGAAACAAAAAAAGTAATTATAGATTATTCGCATACAGCCGGTAGTTTGAAAGAAGCTCTTGAAGCGATTCATCATATTAACAAAGAAAAACTTCCCGTAATTACTGTTTTCGGATGCGGCGGTAACAGGGATAAATTTAAGAGACCTGAAATGGGAAAGATTGCCGAGCAGCTTAGCGATGAAGTGATTGTTACTTCCGATAATCCCAGAGACGAAGACCCTTTGCAAATTATCAACGATATATTAACCGGTATGTCAAGCAGTAAAATAAATGTTAAAGAAAACCGTGAAGAAGCAATTAAAGATGCAATTAAAAATTCACCTGCAAATTCCATTATTCTTATTGCCGGGAAAGGTCACGAAGATTACCAGGAAATTAAAGGTGAAAGAAAACATTTTTCCGATAAGGAAACAGCACTGAAATATCTGTATGAAAATTAAAATAACGCTAGAAGATATGTTTAATTTGAATTCGGCTACTATTTATAATCCCGATGCTTTTAAATCGGCTTCTTATGTGTCGATTAATTCCAGAATAATTAAGCGGAATTGTACTTTCGTTGCAATTAAAGGAAAAAATTTCGACGGACATAGTTTTGTAAAAGATGCAATACAAAAAGGCGCCGGTTCGGTCGTTATTAATATGAAAAGGCTTGATGAGTTTGATGATGTTGATAAAACAATTATAACCGTTAAGAATACGTTGAAAGCTTACGGACAATTGGCAAATATTTGGAGAAATAAATTAAATGCTAAAGTTGTTTCAATTTCCGGCAGCAACGGTAAAACTACAACTAAGGAAATGTTATATACTCTGCTTTCCGGTAGATTTAAGGTTAACAAAACAGTACTTAATAATAACAATCAAATCGGAGTTCCTTTAACCATTTTCAATACAAACGAAAAGCATGAAATATTGATTCTTGAACACGGCACAAATCATTTTGGTGAAATTGAATATACTGCAAAAATAGCGCAGCCCGATTATGCTTTACTCACGAATATTGGCGATTCACACTTAGAGTATTTGAAAGATAGAAACGGCGTCTTAAAAGAGAAAATTGCTCTGTTCAACGAATCGTTAAAAAACAACGGGACAATTTTTATAAATACGGATGATCCGCTATTAAAGAAAAAAGCAAAATATTATGAAAACACGGTTTCGTTCGGATTTAAAAACAATCCCGATATTAAAGGCAAAATTTTAGGATTTACGCATGATGCTAAAACGAGATTGCTAGTAATCTCACAACAAAAAAGCTTTGAAGTTGAATTACCGATGCCAGGTATTTCCAATGCTAAAAATTATCTTGCAGCGGTTTCCGTTGCATTAAAACTCGGTTTATCCAAAAAAGAAATACTTGAAGGCACACGAAAAATTAAATCGGTTGAAGGAAGATTAAATATTAAAAATATTAAAGATAAAATAGTTATTGACGATACGTATAATTCTAATCCGCAATCTATGAAAGAATCATTGGAAGTGGTTGGTCTTTTTAAAAGTTATAAAAATAAAATTGTGATTCTTGGCGATATGTTAGAATTAGGAAAAGATTCGGTTTCCTTGCATAAAGATATAGCGAAACTAATTAAGAAAAACAAAATAAATTCGGTTTTAACCATCGGCAAGTTTATGAAATATTTAGACGATGAACTGAACGGATTATCGTTTTTTCATAAGCATTTCAGAACCAGAAAATCGTTGAAAAAGTTTTTGGAGAGGAATGATTTTGTGAATTCGGTAATTCTTTTTAAAGGTTCCCGGGGAATGAAAATGGAAGAATTTTTAAAAATATTTTTAAGGGAAGCATAATTCATGTTTTATTACTTGTTTGATTATATAAATAAAACATGGAATCCGCCTGGTTTCGACGTGTTCAGATTTCTGTCGTTTAGATCGGCACTTTCCGCAATTACAGCTTTGTTTTTAGCTTTTTATATTGGTCCAAAATTAATTGCATACTTGCGGAAAAAACAAATCGGCGAAACCATTAGGGAAGTTGGTCCCAAGACTCATTTCAGTAAAGCCGGAACGCCGACAATGGGCGGAATCATTTTAATAATTTCTGTTGTTGTACCCGTGCTTTTATGGAGCGATATTAAAAGTGTATATATTCTTTTAGTACTGATTGGTACTATATGGTTAGGGTTTGTTGGATTTATAGACGATTATTTGAAAGTAGTAAAAAAATATTCAAAAGGATTAATTGCCAGATATAAATTATTGGGCCAAATTTTGCTCGGTTTATTTATAGGCATAATGATTTATTTATTACCGGAATTCGGAAAATATACAACACAAACAACTCTTCCGTTTTTTAAAAATTTGAATTGGGATTTTTCTTACTTCTACATCCCGATGGTCATTTTTATTATTACCGCTACGTCCAATGCCGTTAATTTAACGGATGGTTTGGACGGATTGGCTGTCGGTACAATGTTAATTGTAATGTTAGCGCTGGGAATTATCGGTTATGTAACCGGAAATAGAATTTATGCAGATTATCTCAACGTAATGTATTTACCCGGTTCGGGAGAGTTAACGGTTTTTATTGCTGCCTTTATTGGCGCCGGATTGGGATTTTTATGGTACAACACCTATCCGGCCGAAATTTTTATGGGCGATACAGGCTCTCTTGCTCTTGGCGGCTCATTTGGAATTCTTTCAATTTTAATTAAAAAAGAGTTACTGATTCCAATTTTAGGGGGAATATTTTTTGTCGAGACTTTATCGGTGATTATTCAAAGAATGTATTTTAAATATACTAAGAAAAAATTTGGGCAAGGTAAAAGAGTTTTTAAAATGGCGCCTATCCATCATCATTTTGAATTGCTCGGCTGGGAAGAGCCTAAAGTTGTTATTCGTTTTTATATACTAACAATAATTTTTGTAATTATAAGCTTGGCGTCATTCAAGATAAGATGAAAAATTATTCCGGGAAACGAATTACGGTTATTGGTGCGGTCAGAAGCGGATTGGGAGCTGCTAAATTAGCAAAAAAAATTGGAGCTGTACCTTTTGTAAGCGATATATCGGAAAGGAAAAATTTGAAAAACATGATTGCTGAATTTGATAAAAATAACATTGAATATGAAACCGGAAAACATTCCGGAAAAGTATTTGAATGCGATTTTATGGTTACAAGTCCGGGCGTTCCTTCCGATGCTGACGTCTTGATTAAGGCAAAACAAAAGGGGATTGAAGTAATAAGCGAGATTGAATTTGCCTCGGAAGTTTGCAAAGGTAAAATAATTGCCATTACGGGAACTAACGGTAAAACAACAACCACATCGCTATGCGCGCATTTGATTAATACTGCCGGATTAAAATGTTACTCCGCCGGCAATATTGGTACAGCTTTTTCGGAAATTGCATTAGATGTTCAACAAAACGAATATGTGGCGCTCGAAGTTTCAAGCTTTCAATTGGATTTTATAAAAAATTTTAAGCCGGAATTCGGAATATTACTAAATATTACACCGGATCATTTAAATAGATATAATAACAATTTTGATAATTATATTTCATCAAAAGCAAGATTGTTTGAAAACCAAAATGAAGAAGATTATTTAATATTTAATCAAGATGATGCAGTTGTTGAATCGATTGTTAAAAACAGCTGGGCAAATAAGTTAAAATTTTCGACAAAAACTAAAGTCGATTACGGAAGTTACAGCATGGATGGAAATATTTACTTTGCAAACGAAAACAATGAAAGCGAACTTGTCTGCAAGGTCTCGGATTTGAATTTGAAAGGTGAACACAATTTGTCTAATGCATTGTCGGTCGTTTCCGTTGCAAAGTTGCTAAAAATAGAAAATGATGTTATTAAAACGGCTTTAAGTTCATTTAAGGGTGTGGAACATAGATTGGAATTGGTGAAAACGTTAAACGGCATTAAGTTTATTAACGATTCAAAAGCTACTAACATCAATTCTGTTTGGTATGCATTACAAAGTTTTGACGAACCGGTGTTGTTGATTTTAGGCGGGCAGGATAAAGGAAACGACTACAATGAAATTAAAGATTTGGTAATTAAAAAAGTTAAAAAGATTTATGCAATCGGATCTTCGGCAGAAAAAATTTATAATTTCTTTGAAGATTTAGTTCCGGTGGAAATTATCGAATCATTGGAGAAATGTGTTAAGACCGCTAGGGATGACGCTCAAAGAGGCGATGTTGTTTTACTTTCGCCCGCATGTGCAAGTTTTGATATGTTCAAAAATTACGAAGACAGGGGAAGAAAATTTAAAAATGCAGTTATGAGTTTATCATGAAAAAATTAAAAAGAATTTTAATTTCAATTACGTTATCGCTAATAATATTAGGCAGCTTTCTGATTTTTAGCGCGAAGGGAATGGACTTATTCATATCGCATCTTTGGAAAGTAGCGGCGGCATTAATCGGGTTAATTTTCTTTTCGATGTTCCCGTATAAACAATATCAAAATTGGAGTAAACCGCTAATGATATTGGCAATAGCGCTTTTATTGTCAACGGTTTTCTTTGCACCGAGCGTTAAAGGAGCCGCCCGGTGGATTGATCTTAAATTTATACGATTCCAGCCTTCCGAGTTAGCCAAATTACTTTTGCTTATTCACTTGGCAGTGCTGATACAAAAGAAAGGTAAAGATATTGAAAACTATAAAAAAGGATTGGTCTATCCGTTATTTTGGATTTTTATAACTGCATTTTTGATTTTGATTCAACCAAATGTAAGCACAAGTTTGATTGTTTTATTTACCTCGTTTACGCTTTTATTCGTTGGCGGAGCTAAATTCAAACACCTAAGCGGAATTGTTGCAACCGCTGTGATTATTGGGGGAATGGCAATTATGATTTTTCCTCATTCCAGACATAGAGTAATTACGTATGCAGATAGTTTTGTGAACGGCACAAGTATCAATATGCAAGTTCTGCAATCCAAAATAGCGCTGGGAAGCGGGGGATTTTTAGGATTGGGTATTGGAGAAAGCAGGCAAAGCGATTTGTTTTTACCCGAACCTCATAACGATTTTATTTTTTCCGTTTTAGGTGAAGAGCTTGGATTTATAGGTGCTTTTTTAGTGTTGAGCGCTTACTTGGCTATCTTTTTAGTGGGTTTGATAATAGCAAAAAGAACCAAGGATGAATTCGGTCAATTGCTTGCCTTCGGTATATCTTTTATGATAGTTACAAGTGCGTTCTTACATGCGGCTGTCGGTATTGGAATTTTACCAACTACCGGCATAACTTTGCCCTTTGTCAGCTTCGGCGGTACGTCAATTATTGTATTTTGTATTTCCACGGGAATACTTATAAATATTGCTACTCAAGGGCAAAAGAAAAAAGTTAAAGTTAATGGTAAATAGAAGAGGAGTATATAGATTTATTTTTGCCGGCGGAGGTACCGGCGGACATTTATTCCCCGCTGTTGCAGTGGCAGAACAAATTAAAAAAATGAAACCGGAAAGTAAAATAATGTTTGTTGGAACCAAGGATAAAATAGAAGCTAGAATTGTGCCCAAACTCGGTTTCGATTTTAATACAATTTGGATTAGCGGGTTTTCAAGAGAATTCACAATTAAAAATATTCTTTTCCCTGTTAAACTTATTGTGTCTATGTTGCAGTCACTTTTAATATGCTTAAAATATAAACCGCAAGTTGCCGTTGGTTCCGGAGCTTATGTTTCCGGTCCCGTTGTATGGGCGGCTTCTTTTCTCGGTGCTAAGGTTGTTTTGCTTGAACAAAACAGCTATCCGGGAATTACCAACAGAATATTGGAAAAAAAAGCAGATCAGATTCACTTGTGTTTTGAGAATTCAAAAAAATATTTTAGGGACCAAAAAAAACTTAAGGTAACCGGCAACCCGGTAAGATTGGAAATGGAATTAATAGAAAAAAACAAAGCATTAAATAAATTTAATTTAGATCCGGATAAGAAGACTGTATTGGTAATTGGAGGTAGTTTAGGAGCAAAATCGATAAATGAAGCACTGAAAAATAATTTAAACAAATTTGTTAAAAACAATTTACAAATTATTTGGCAAACGGGTATTGGGTATTTCGACGAATATAAATCTTTCGAAAGCAATTCCGTAAGGGTTTTGCCGTTTATAGATAATATGATCGGTGCTTATTCTGCCGCCGACTTGGTTATTGCCAGATCAGGAGCAACGACTATAGCCGAGGTTTCATATTTAGGACTTCCGGTAATCTTTGTCCCCTCTACAAATGTTGCGGCTAATCATCAATTTAAAAATGCTCAAGCTCTTTTGGAAAATGAAGCTGCATTGCTTATACCGGATAATGAGTTAAATGAAAAATTATTTCCCGAAGTACAGAATTTATTAAATGATGAATCAAAATTAAAAAAATTAAGTAGTAATATTAAAAATTTCTCCAAACCCGATGCAGCAAAGGAAATTGCGGAGGAAGTAATAAAATTAGCGGAGATTACAGTTGTTTAGAAATTTAATCAAGAAAATTCACTTTGTAGGTATTGGCGGTATCGGAATGAGCGGACTAGCCGAGATAATGTTAAACCAGGGCTTTAAGGTTTCAGGTTCCGATTTAGCCAGATCGGAAATAACCGACAGATTAAAAAACCTGGGCGCCGAAATTTATATAGGTCATTCGGTTAGTAATCTTGATGATGCCGATGTGTTGGTTTATTCTTCTGCTGTTAATATTGATAATCCGGAAGTTAAAGAAGCGTTATCGCGTAAAATTCCTGTAATAAAACGCTCCGAAATGCTTGCCGAGACAATGAGAATGAAATACGGAATCGGTATTGCAGGAACTCACGGTAAAACTACAACCACTTCCATGGTTGGACTCGTTTTGACTGAAGGCGGTATAGACCCGACTATTATAGTAGGAGGAAAATTAAGCGGTTTAGGCGGCACGAACGCTCGATTGGGAAACGGAGAGTATATTGTTGTTGAAGCGGATGAATTCGATAGAACTTTTCTGAAACTGACGCCGAGTATTGCTGCAATTACTACATTGGAACAAGAACATTTGGATACCTATAAAGATTTGGACGATATAAAATCGGCTTTTGTTGAATTTGCTAATAAAGTTCCTTTCTTCGGCTTCGTTGTATTATGTCTGGATGAACCGGCGTTACAAGATATTATCCCGATGATAAATAAAAAGATTATCACCTACGGCTTAACCTCGCAAGCGGATATCAGGGCAACTGATATTGAACAAAACGGTTTTCAGAGTTCTTATACTGTAAATTATAAAGGCGAAAATTTAGGACGGATTACATTGAACTTGCCCGGTGTTCATTATATCAAAAATTCATTGGTTGCCGTAATAATAGGCAAGGAATTGGGAATCGGATTTGAAACCATTAAAAAAGCATTGGAATCTTTTACCGGAGTTTACAGAAGATTCGAAACGAAATTCAGTAATGACATTTTGGTTATTGATGATTATGCGCATCATCCGACCGAAATAAATGCAACGCTTGCCGGAATAAGAAACGCATGGAACAGAAGATTGGTAGTGGTTTTTCAACCTCATTTGTATTCAAGAACAAGAGATTTTTATAAAGAGTTCGGCAGATCATTTCTGAATTCCGATCTTTTTATTTGTACCGATGTTTATCCTGCAAGAGAAAAACCGATAGAAAATGTGTCGGGAAAAATGATTGCGGATATAGCTAAAGATTACGGACATAAAAATGTAATTTACGAACCGGATAAAACGAAAATTCCCCAATTATTACTTGATGTTCAAAAACCCGGCGATTTAATAATAACAATGGGCGCGGGCGATATATGGAAATATGGTGAAAAGTTTATTGAAATTTATAAAGAAAAAGAAAATGAATAAAAGCCGAAACTTAAATAGCACGTTGTTTTTTGCCGCCTTGTTAATTCTTATAACTGTGGGTGCAATTTTTATAAATATTAAAAACGGCAAGCAGATTAACACAATAATGATTGAGGGAAATAATCATTTAACATCCGAACAATATTTAAAATTTGCGGGACTTAACAACCTAACTAACTTAAAAGATTTGAATTTAAGAGTAATAAAAGATAGAATTGAAAAACATCCATACGTAAATAAAGCGGACGTTATACTTGACGGGAAAGGTGATATTCATATTAAACTTAAAGAAAAAGATTTTTCGGCAATTTTAATCTCAAAAAATTCAAAATATTTAATTACCGATAAATTGGAAATTTTACCTCATTTTCAATTTACCGCAAATTTAGATTTGCCGGTTATTCTTAATCCGGAACAAAGTAAGGGAAAAATTAAACTTAATTCAGTAACAAACAATATAGAAATTAAAAATGCAATAAAAATAATAAATGCTATTTATTTATACGATCAGAACACGTTTGAAAATCTTTCTACAATCGATTTGAATAACGGAGGCGATATTATAATTACCCTTTCTAATATGGAATGTACTTTTATTGTTGGATCTGAAAACGTTGTTGAAAAAGCACTTTATCTGTGTGACCTCGTTAATTCAATTGACGAAAAAAAGACCAATAAATTAATTGCTTACGTGGATCTTAGATTTGATAACCATGTTTACTTGGGAACTAAAAAGAAAAACGGATTAGACAAGGAACACGTTTTATGAAAAGAAATATAATAGCCGGACTCGATTTGGGTACTACAAAAGTAGGAGCGGTAATTGCCGAGCGGGAAGCTAATAAGCTTACCATTTTGGGCTTTGGCGTTGCGGCTTCCGACGGTTTGAACAGAGGACTTGTTGCAAATATTGGGAAAACAGCCGAGGCTATTAAAAAGGCTATGGAAATTGCTTCCAACAGAGCGGATATTCAAATTAAAAACGTTAATGTTGGCGTTGCCGGAGAACATATTACAAGTTTACGACATAGGAACTATGTTACTATTAACAATCCGGATAGGGAGATAACTCAAGCGGATATTGACAGGCTTAAAGCCGATGTAAAGACCATACGGATACCTTCGGACAGACAAATATTGCACATTATTCCTGAGGAATTTTTTATAGATCACCAAGGGGGAATTGAAAATCCGATTGGAATGAGCGGATCTCGATTGGAGGCGTTAAATCATGTGGTGTTAGCTTCCGTTCCGGCTATTCAGAACATCAAAAAATCCGTAGAGCGTGCTGGATTTACCGTCCAAAATTATGTTTTACAACCGATTGCTTCAAGCGTTTCGGTTTTAGATGAAAATGAACAAGACCTCGGCGTTGTGCTTATAGATATTGGCGGCGGCACTACTGATATTGCGGTTTACCACGAAAAAAGCATAAAATATACTAAAGTTATTGGCGTGGCGGGAAACCAGGTTACAAACGATATAAGGGAATCTTTAGGCATTGTTACTCAAGAAGCGGAAAAGTTAAAAAAAGAATACGGATACGCAACGGAAGAATCGATTATTAAAGATGAAGATATTTATATAAAAGGCGTAGGAGCGCGTGGAACAATTAAAATTCCGATTTCCCTTTTAACTCAAATAATTCATGTTAGAATGAAAGAATTGTTCACAATTATTGATAATGAATTACGCCAGATAAATTTTAAAAATAAAATTAAAGCCGGAATTGTATTAACCGGCGGAGGTTCTTTATTAAGAGGAACTACTGAATTGGCGGAAGAAGTATTTGGATTGCCGGCCCGTATCGGCGTTCCTTTGGAATTGGGAAACGGTCTTTCCAACGAAATTGAAAGCCCGGAATTTGCAACTGTAGCCGGATTAATAAAAGGAATTCCCGGCTCCACTTCTTCCGAAAATATTGTGGCTTCAAAATTTAAAAGACCTAAATCAAATTTAAATATTTCAAGTATAATTAAAAAAGTTCAAGAATTTTTTGATGAATTATAAAATACCACAACAAGGAGGACAACATGTCAAAATTCTTTTCCCTCGACAGAGATGAACCACTATCTGCAAAATTAAAAGTAGTTGGCGTTGGCGGCGGTGGTTGCAATGCTATCGAAAGTATGATGAATAAAGGCTTAAAAGGCGTTGAGTACGTCGCTATTAATACCGATGCACAAGTATTAAATTTAAGTCATGCTGATCACAAAATTCAAATTGGTGTAAATGTAACAAGAGGATTAGGCGCCGGCGCAGATCCAAACGTTGGAAGAAAAGCCATTGAAGAAGACCGTGATAAAATCGCAAAAATTTTAGAAAATACCGATATGGTATTTGTAACCGCCGGTATGGGCGGCGGAACCGGTACGGGCGGAGCCCCAATTATTGCATCTATTGCAAAAAGCGTTGGCGCGCTTGTTATTGGAATTGTTACCAAACCGTTTAAATGGGAAGGTAAAAAAAGAATGATGAACGCCGAAGAAGGAATTCATGAGTTAAGAAGAAATGTAGATAGTTTAATCGTAATTCCGAACGATAGATTACTTAACATTTTGGACGGCACGGTTTCAGCCAAAACAGCATTCGATAAACCGAATGAAGTCCTTTATGAAGCAACAAGAGGAATAGCGGATATTATTACAATTCCGGGTATTATAAATGTGGACTTTGCCGATGTACGTTCTGTAATGAATGCAAGCGGAGAAGCAATTATGGGTGCCGGTGTTGCTTCGGGTGAAAATAGAGCAATAGAAGCCGCACAAAAAGCTATTTCTTCTCCTCTGCTGGAAGGTATGAGTATTAAAGGAGCTAAAAATATTTTGTTGAATGTTACCGGGTCCGATGATTTAACAATGCAAGAAATTGACGAAGGAAATAAAATTATTTATGAAGCTGCGGGCGAAGAAGCTAATGTAATTTTTGGTTGGGTTAACAGGGAAGATATGAACGAATATGTTTCGTATACAGTAATTGCTACCGGATTTGGCGAACAAAGATCCAAAGTGCATGAGAAAATTGAAGAGGAAAAGGAAATTCATAAAAAGAAAGCCGAGTCGTATTTCTCGGGTTTCTCGTTATCTAATAATGGTAAAAAAGAAACTATTGATTTAGACGAACCAACTATATTTAGAGTTAAAGGTTCAAAAAATTTGCTCGCTTCGGATGAAGATATTCCCGAGAGCGGTTTTAAATTAGAACAATTGGATGCGTTTGAAAAAGTGAATGTTAAAGAAAACAAAAATAATTCGAATGATAACGATGAGGATGAAAGCTCTTCTTTTTTACGGATGATGATGGACTAGGGTTAAAGTAAATAAATGAAAAGGCTGTTTATGGTTTCGTCCTTGTTGTGGTAAAAAAAATGAAATCATGCAGCCTTTTTCTATTTGCCATAGGTTTTTTAGTTTTCAAATATTAACAAGTTCGGTTATTTTGTGTTTCATATTAAAATTTGATTAACTAACTTTAATTTTTTATAAATTTTTACATTGTATTTACATGAGAAAACTTTTGTTTTTGTTATTTATAGTATTTGTTTCAAGTATAAATGCCCAGGGTATTGAGTCGGTGCAATGGATTGCAAAATTCGGAGCAGCCGGCGGTTTTACTCCAATGGTCATGTTTCCGGATTTTGAAGAATTGAATAAATCCGTTTCAAGTTTCGGAGTGGATAATTTCGGTAACGGATTAATTACTTACGGCGGAGGCGGATATGCATATATTATGTTAATTGATAATGTTCGTATCGGCGGTTTTGGTTTTGGAGGATCAAAAAATTCCAAGAAAAATATTCAAGGAATCCGCAAGGAAGTTAATTATTCTATCGGAGGGGGCGCTTTTACAATTGAATATACTTTGCCGTTTATTAATGGTTTGGCTGTATCCATTGGAGGCTTGTTCGGCGGCGGCTCAATCAATATTGATGTTTATCAAAATGAAGGAAGTTTTGAGTGGTTTAATGTTTGGAATAATTTAAATGGAGGAAATTCTAACAATATTCACAAGCATCTTGAAAATAATTTTTTTACTTTTGCACCTACTCTAAACGTGGACGTTCCTTTAAATAGATTTATCGCATTCAGATTGGGAACCGGTTATCAATTAACATTCGG
>JALSTI010000126.1 GCA_026983795.1 Melioribacteraceae bacterium | reverse complement strand
CAACAACGATATTCCTTTTTACAATCCAAACGAAGAAAATCTTGTTAAGCTTGTAAGCGTAAAAGAGAAAACAGTGCATGGCACGGGAAAATACAAAATCGTTTTGGTCGATCTTGGCGTTAAACACAATATAATCAGATGTTTGATAAAGCGTAACACAACCGTAATCCGGGCACCGTGGGATTATGATTTTACCAACGAAGAGTATGACGGACTGGTAATTTCGAACGGACCAGGTAATCCTTCGGTATGCAAAACCACAATTGAGAATGTGAGAAAAACTTTCGATGATGTTAAACCTGTTTTCGGCATTTGTATGGGAAATCAAATAATGTCTTTGGCTGCAGGAGCAGAAGTTTATAAATTAATGTACGGTCACCGCAGTCATAACCAACCGGTAATGAACATTAACAACAAAAAGTGTTTTATAACTTCGCAAAACCATGGCTATGCAGTAGATTCCGCCGGACTGGATGAAAACTGGGAAGAATATTTTATTAATTTGAATGACGGGACTTGCGAAGGAATTAAACATAAGTCGAAACCGTTTTTTGCTACACAGTTCCATCCCGAAGCATCCAGCGGTCCGACAGATACCGAGTTTTTATTTGATGAATTTTTAGCCCTTATTGAAAAATAAATTTTGTCCCGGACTAAAAATATTTAGATAAGTTATATTTATATTATTTAAGAAAGGAGTATAATATATGAATTTAAAATATATACTCGTAGCGGGAATAATTTTAATGGGAGGTTTATTGCCGGGTTGCAAAAACGATTCGCCCACAAAAGCCCCCGAACAAAAAGATAAAAGTCCGGATATTGTTTCGGCAAAAATAATTTATCCCGGTAAAAAGATTCCCGGTTTAGGGGATTTATGGCTCAGCACTTGGGCTTCCGACGATAATATTTACATGTCGTGGGGAGACGGCATTGGTCCGGGAATATTTTATCCCATTCCCGATGGTGTGCCCAATCCCGACAGTGCATTAGTTATAAGTTCGTGCGAAAACGATCCTATTATTTTCTGTAAAGATTTTTGCGGAGTTTTCAACTGCGACGGCGTAACACCATACGCACCAAAGGTTTTAACTCAAGCAGGCTTGTTAAAATTTAGCGGCAGTATTAACTCTTTCACCGGTTGTGATGACGGTTCGTGCGTACAAAGCATACACATTCCTAGCGGAATACCTCAGTTCAAATTTAACACCAACCCGACACAAAGAAGAGGCGATAAACCGTCGGGGTTGCTGGCTTTAGGTGGAAAACTTTATTGGTTCGGTCATCAACTAATGACCAATCCGAAATACGGTTATGTTGCCGTTTCGGATGATATGGGAAAAACATGGAATGAAATTCCATCTTCACCTTGGACTGATAAAAGCAACTTCCGCATTATGATGGTAATTAACATGGGACAAGGTTACAATTTGAACGCTGACGGTTTTGTATATTTTCTGGGAATAAACGGCGAGCTCAATTGGCCGCCGGTATCGCAAAAAGTTTATTTGGCAAAGGTAGAAACCGGAAAAATATTACAATACAAAAGTTACAAGTACTTCAGAGGGTTTAATTCCAATGGGCAGCCCCTGTGGTCCGTTTCCCAGGATTCTGCAAAAGCTCTGCAGAATTTAACAACAATCGCAATGGGCTCGGCTATTTTCCACCACGGGTTGGGAAAATATCTTTTTCTAGCGGTTCCCAATTATGCGGAAGGACCGGCGCTAACGCTTTTTTATTCCGATTATCCTTGGGGTCCTTGGCGTAAAGCACAAAAATTTGACGGTGAAGTTTATATTGCGGGAATTATTTCCAAAGACACTTCGCCTAATTCTTTTTACTTTACGGCTGCCGGCGGCGGCGGCATTGGAAATACTTATCAATTAACAATTGCAAAAATGGAGGTAACAACTAACAATTAACTTAATAATTCATTGGAGGAAAAAATGGTTTTAAGATATATTATCATAATTCAAATAAATTTGATTTTAATCTGCTCCGCTTTATTTGCGCAGTCACCGGTCTATCCTTCTACGAATCCTCAAGTTATTGAAACTGCCGACAGCATTTCCATTTTGTTCCCGCAACAAACAGGTATTGTATTTAAACGGATACCGGGAAAATTTAACTCAGGTATTAAGAGTCTGTGGGTTGGTAATCGAAAGATTCTTGCATTACCAAAAGGCTACGGACTTAATCCGGAATTGGTTTTTATTTCGGACGACTCGCTCGGCTATATTAATGACTGGCTTAACTATTTATCCCAACGATTGGCAAACGGCAAAAAATGGCCGAAGGTAGGAGGAAGAACCTTGACTGTTCACGCCGTTGACACTGCAAAATATCTCGGATACAACATAATTGCCGATACCGTTATTATCAACACCCGCGTACAATACAACGGAGAAACAGGAGAATTACATTGGATATTTTACCCCGATGAAATTACTATAGGAACAACAACCTATTCCGGCATGGCTTGGAAAGTACGATTATCGGGTTTTAATTCCGCCGTCTGGTTTAACTATATCGAGCCGGTGCAAACGCGTACCGGCGATTGGGCGCTTAATCAGTTATGGGGAAAATGGCTTGAAAACAGAGTCGGATACTCCGGTAACTATTCCTATGATGAAAAATGGTATTTTGCCGATATGCAGCCGTTCTATTTTTCAGGCGGATCAAGCGGCTCTTGCTTAAGTCTTTTTAACGATATCATCGCAACCAAAGCCAGCGCCACGCAAGAAGCGGGGAAACACTTTTTAACATTTAGAATTCCTTTGGGCATGGGAAGCAACCGGGAAACCCCCGCAAAATTATGGTTGTGGAGTAATAAAGGTTTATCCACAAAATGGGATGCCATTGACGAATGGACAAACGTATATAATTGGGTTGGAAAAACGTTCAGACAAAATTTACATTTAGGTTATACCAAGCCTAAGCCCACTATTTACTGGGGTCAGCCAGGTGGGGATTATTTCGCAGAATATAGGAATGGGACGATAGACACCGTTTGGCTTGATAAATTCAGAATCCATGACTTACCTATAATAGCAAAAAACGGATTCCGGGTGATTTTTTTTCATACACCATGGGAAAGCGACGCCGATCACCCTAAATCGGATTATAAACCGG
>JALSTI010000125.1 GCA_026983795.1 Melioribacteraceae bacterium | reverse complement strand
TGCGCTAATAAATTTTTATGAGTAATTGCAAAATCGCCAAAACTTCCCGGTGCAATTCCAAAAACTTTATCGCCAACTTTAAATTCGGTAACACCGCTGCCTATACGCGCAACGTATCCGGCGCATTCTCCGCCTAATTCACCGGCATCGCCGGGATACAAGTCAAGCGCATTCATTACATCCCTAAAATTTAAGCCGGCGGAAATTATATCAATTTCAATCTCGTCATCTTCCGGATCTTTTTTATTAAAATCAACAATCTGCAGTTCGTCCAAAATACCTTTATGAGCAATTACCAGTTTTCTGCTTGATGATTCACTTTCTAGTTCGTACAAATCGCCGGGCAATTCATATTTATCGAGTTTCGCTACCAATCTTTTTCCGTTTCTGTAAGCAATTTTTTTATCGATGGAGCCGTAAGCAATTTCATTTACAAGCTCTTTAAAATCATTTTCATCACCCAAATCTATCATGGTTAAATCTATTTCAGGATGTTCCAACTGGGCAACGTTTCCGAAACCCCAAACAGCCCTGGCCGAAGGATCGACAAAATCATTGCTATTTATTTTAAAAGCGTTGTTGGTTACTAAAATAATCTTGTATCCGGAATGATCCGTTGATTTAATAATGTTATGATAAATATTAAGCAGAGTTGAGCTAACTGTCATTAATTCTTCAAAAACTTTATTTGTTTGTTGTCCTGTCCCTTTCCCGGATTTCATTTTTGAAATAAATACGATTGTTCTATCGCTATCATCCTTTTGAAAGACTTCATTAAAGACTTTAGAAATTTGACTGCTATCATTATAGTTTAAATTATATTGATTTGAATCTATTTTTTCGAATTCAATATTGTTATTTGTAGAGAAAACATCATAATTCTTATTAATCAATATATTTAGTAATTTGGATGAATCTTTCCCGCCATTCGAAAATATTAATAACTTTGACTGTTTTTCCCTATTGTTCCCGGCTACCAAGGGCAGGTCAGTCCACGAATACCGGTAAAACCAATTTTCGATATTGGATTGTTCTTGAACCGGTAATAAATCCTTATTAATTTTCCGGAGCGTAAATCCATTTATCACCCCCAGAAGTTTTCCGGTATTATTGTAGAAATATAAATCAGCTTTTATTATATCGGCATTTTGTGAAACTATTGATGTTTTACACCAAACGGAATTTTCGAATTTGTCATAAACATTGAATCCCTCTATAGCGACTGGTAGAAACAGTTCGTTCGACATATCCGGGAAAAGCGCGCCGACAGTATGAAACGCGGAATCCAGAAGCGCCGGATGAATTATATAATCCGAAAAATCTTTGGTTTCTAATTGTACATTTCCAAGCGCTGCATCCTTACTTATATGTAATTTTTTAAGAGAACGGAAATTATTGGAATATTGTAACCCGCTGTCAATATATTTGGAATAAAGTTCATTAATATCCACTTCTTCATTAAATTCATTTAATAAATTATCAATAGATATTTCACCTACAATATCATTCTTCCCGTTACCGTTGTTGGAAAAAACCGGTTCTAAAATACAATTTGCATTCAATTGCCAATTTTTAGTTTTTCCGACATTTGAGCTAAAAATCCGGACCGTTTTAGTTTCATCATTCGTTTTATCCAGAACAATCTGTAGAATTTTATTTGTATTATCAATTTGGAATATATTTAGAAAATTAACTTTTGATAGATTAAACTTATTAACATCGAACAAATTATTAGCCGCAAATAATATGCTTTCGAGGTAAGCCGTTGCCGGTAATACTGCATGTCCGTTTATTTTATGATCATTTAACCATTCAATGGTATCTTGTTTGATAATACTTTCATAAATATGATTTTCTATTGCCGGTGAATCAATTTTTGTATGGACAAGCGGATGTAATTTTTGATTACCGTAATTAAACGTTGTCCCGGAATATTTTGAATTATTATAATTACTCTCAGCATCAATCCAATATCTTTTCCGTTGGAAAGGATAAGTGGGCAAAGACAGTTTACGTCGATAATAACTTTTATCGAACTCTTTCCAATCTATATTAAATCCATTTACATATAATTTACCCAGGGAATTTAGGATACTTTCCCAGTTACCTCTGTTTTTCCTTAATGAAGGTAGCCAAAGGGCATCTAATTCCGGGAAACCTATTTTTGCCATGGCAATCAATGACGGATGGGGACCTATCTCAACAAATACTTTTGCGCCATCATGAACTAGTGTCTGCATTCCTTCATAAAATTTAACCGTACTTTTTATATGATTAGTCCAATATTCTTCGTCCGGTATTTCTCCTTCATTAAAATATTTCCCCGTTACATTAGAGATCAACTGAATTTGCGGAGTTTTATATTTAAATTTTGATATTTTTATTTTAAATTGCTCTAATATCGGTTCCATTAAATGAGAATGAAATGCGTGAGATACAGTTAAAAGTTTTGTCCGTATTCCATTTTGTTTTACCAATTCAATAAACTTTGCAACGGAGATTTTCTCTCCTGAAATCACGGTATTATTCGGACCATTTAATCCCGCAATTGAAATTTTACCGGAATATTTTTGCAGTAACGGTTCTATACCTTCGGGTTTGGCAAAAATCACAGCCATTTCGCCGTTTTTGGGAAGGCTTTGCATTAAATTACTTCTTATTGCCACAAGCCGTAAGCCATCTTCCATCGATAAAGAATTTGCAAAAACAGCGGCAATAATTTCTCCTATACTATGTCCGATTAAAACATCCGGTCTGATTCCCCAGCTCTCCCACAATTTTGCCAATCCATATTCAATTGCAAATAATGCAGGTTGGGTATTTGCCGTTTGATTAATATCTTCTTGTGTTTTTGCCGAATAGAGAACATCTAAAAGCGAAAGATTAAATTCAGCGACTAAAATTTCATGGCATTTATCAATTATACTTTTAAATAAAGGATGTGTTTTATAGAGTTCCATTCCCATCTCAAAATACTGGGCGCCTTGGCCGGTAAACATAAACGCTACTTTACCGTTGATTTTACCTTCATCACGTAAAATAAGATTATTATCTTTTTCCCCGTTTTTATACTTGGTTAATATACCTTTCAATCCGGAACTGTTAGAAGCTACCGCAGCAAGCCGGTGATCGAAATGCAACCGCCCTGTATTTGTTGTATATGAAATATCAGCCAATGATAACAGTTCGTTCTTATTCAAAAGCGTTAAATACTTTTCTACTAATTCATTCAATCCGTTTTGAGTTTTAGCAGACAACGTGAATACATGCTTTGTCCTGTCGATTTTATTTTCTTTAATATCTTCAGCCGGAGCTTCCTCCAAAATTACATGAGCATTTGTTCCGCCGAAACCGAAAGCGCTCACAGCAGCAAATCGTTTTCCATTCGTTTTTTCCCAGCTTCTAGTTTTTGCAACAATATCAATAGGATATTTATCGATAGGGATATGCGGATTAATTTTCTTAAAATTTAAATTAGGCGGAATAGTCTTTTTTTGTAAGGATAAAGCCGCTTTAATCAGCCCGGCAATTCCCGCAGCCGATTCAAGATGACCGATATTGGATTTAACCGCGCCTAATAGCAAACGGTTATCGGCATTCCTGTTTCCATATACATTTGCAATCGCTTGAAATTCAATCGGATCTCCTAATATAGTACCCGTCCCGTGAGTCTCTATATAATCAACTTCACCGGGATTAACTTTTGCATTGTTTAATGCATCTATTATAACATTTTCTTGAGCTTGTCTGTTTGGAGCGGTTATTCCATTACTCTTTCCATCTTGATTTACCGCAGAACCTTTGATGAGTGCAATTATATTATCATTGTCTTTAATTGCGTCGGAAAGTCTCTTTAGTAATACTAAACCTCCGCCTTCGCTTCTGATATATCCGTCCGCCGATGCATCGAAAGATTTGCAACTTCCGGTAGGAGACATCATTTGAGCCTGTGAAAATGAAATATTAATATCGGGAGTAATAATTAAATTAACTCCGCCGGCAAGAGCCGAATCACATTCAAAATTTCTAAGGCTATTAACCGCTAAATGTACCGCTACCAATGAAGAAGAACAAGCGGTATCAAGAGAAATACTGGGACCATGAAGATCTAATGTATAAGAAACTCTATTTGAGGCAATACTGAAAGCACTTCCTGTTCCGCTATATGCATCCAGCTCATTTGGATTACCGCGTTGAAAAACAGTATAATCATTATTACTAATACCAATAAAAACACCTGTATTTGAACCCATGAGTTCTTCCGGTGAAATTGCCGCATTTTCAAGAGTTTCCCATGCTACTTCTAAAATAAGTCTTTGTTGAGGATCAATTTTCCTTGCTTCGCGCGGTGAAATTCCAAAAAAATGAGGATCGAATTTGTCGATACTTTTTAGGAACCCACCTTTTTTAGTAACCATTTTACCAGGAGTAGCTATGCCGGGATTATAGTAATCATCAACGTTCCATCTTTCCACGGGTACTTCGGAAACACCGTTTTTCTTATTAATCAGTAAATCCCAAAATTCTCCGGGATTGCTAGCATTGGGAAACCTTAAACCTATACCTACAATCGCAACGGGTTCGTTTGAAAACTGTTTGGATTTATTATTATGAACAATTTTTAGACCCGAAATTTTATCGCTAAAGTTTTCATCCAAAAAATTGAAAAGTTTATTTAAAGTGGGATATTCCCACAACAATGTGGCTGGTAAAGAATCATTCAGTTTCTCTTCCAATTCTCCGACGAAAGTAACTGCCTGAGAGGAATTAATTCCGTATTCAGTAAAGGGAGCGTTTAAATTTATTTCTTCCCTTTTAATATTCAACATTTCGCCAATTTTACTTAAGACCCAGTCTTTTAATTTGTCATAGTCAACTTTTATATCCGGTTTTTGTAATAATTCTTTTTCTTCAGGAAGTTCGTTCACCATATTCTTCCCATTCAACTTCAAGCGGGCAATAATATCAAGTTGACCGGTTAAATAGGCATGTTTAGTAGCTCTTCTTCTAATTTTACCGCTTGAGGTTTTAAATATTGTTTTAGGTTTAATTAAAACGACATCGTAAACTTGAAGATTATGTTCTTCGGAAATTGCTTTACGGATATCTTTAATAACCTCATTCCAATTTACGTTATTCTTGGCACGGGCTTCCTGAACAACAACCAACTGCTCCTTGTTATTAACATCTATAGAAAATGCGGCTACACTGTTGGGTCTTAGTAATTTATTGGAAGTTTCAACAGTAGTTTCTATATCTTGCGGATAATGGTTTGTACCGTCAATAATGATTAAATCTTTCAATCTGCCGGTAATGAATAGTTCCCCTTTGGAAATAAAGCCTAAATCACCGGTTCGTAAAAAAGGTCCTTCATTTGTATCGCTAGTAAATGCTTCGAATGTTTCTTTTGATTCCTCAATTCTGTTCCAATATCCTTGGGCAACACTATCGCTGGAGGTCCATACTTCGCCAATTTCATTATCATTACATTTTTTCAAGTTTTCAGGATTAACAATAATTATTTCCGAATCGATTAATTTATTTCCCGAGCTAACAAAATGTTTTATACTATCATTCCCGGCTTGGTTAATAAATTTAATTTTATTTTTACTAAGCAAATATTTATCGATTGAGCAAGTAGCGGGCACTTTATATCTATCGCCGCCGGAAACAATCAGAGTTGCTTCCGCTAATCCGTAACAAGGATAAAACGCACTTTTGGAAAATCCCGCCGGTGCAAAGGTCTTACTAAACTTTTCTATCGTTTCAAATCTTACCGGTTCTGCGCCGCTAAAAGCTAATTTCCAATTGGATAAGTCCAATGCTTCCACTTTGGAGGGACTGGCGGCTTTGATACAAAGATCGTATGCAAAGTTAGGACCGCCGCTTACAACCGGAACATCCGAAATACCGGAAATTATTTGCAGCCATCTAAGGGGACGTTTTAGAAAATAAGTAGGCGACATTATGGTAGCATGAAAACTTGAAAATATTGGTTGAAGAATTCCTCCAATTAATCCCATATCATGATAAATCGGCAGCCAAATAACTCCTTCGTGTTTTTCAAACAGATCAAATCCGCTTTGAATCATTTTGGAATTGTGAATTAAATTCCTATGTGTTAAGATAACGCCCCTCGGTGTTCCCGTTGAACCGGATGTATATTGCAAATATGCAATAGTATCTTCGGTAATATCTTCAGCCGAAAAAGCTAAACTGTCAAATTTCTCGTATTCGTCTGTTGCAATCCATGGGATCGAGTTCATTTCATTTAAATACTTACTAGTTAACTTCGACTCATCTTTTGCACTTTTTTTCCAATCTTCAATCTGATTTAACACTTCCTTGGTAGTGAGAGCTATAGATGCTTTTGAGTCGACCAAAATTGAATGAATTCTTGGAAGAGTTTTATTTAGTCTTGAAGGATCCGGGGGATAAATTGGAACGGCAATAACACCGGCAAAAAGGCATCCGAAATAACCGATAATATAATCCAAGCCGGCAGGGTATAATAGTAAAGCTCTTTCTCCTTTTAAATTTTCGCTTTGTAATCTGGCAGCAACAATCTTTGCCTTTTTTAATAATTCAGAATAAGTGATATTAACTTCACCACCCTCATCTTGCAAAAAGGTAAATAAATTTTCATCCTTTTGCTGTTCGCTTCTTCTTTCAAGTAATTCTACTAAGGTTTTTATATTTTCTTTATTCATTTTTTTTCTTAAAAATTTTTAATAATTAATCATCTCTTACTTAAAGAGTAAGTCTTTCCAAAATTTCTTTCTTAAATATTTTCTCGATATCCAACAAAATAAATTGTTGATCTTCTATTTCGATTATTTCCTTATAAAATGAATCTTTGCGCGAAGAATTGGGATAATCTATAATTCTGCAGTTTCCATTCAGATTTATAATATTCATAACACTTTCCACAACAATACCAAAATGTGAATTTTCCAATTCACCGACCAAAATTCTTGAAGATTCATTAATTTCTTTAGGCACAAGTTTTAGCAGTTCGTAAATATTAATAAGAAAAACTTCCGTATTCCCGTATTTAAATACATTGTATTCATAAACAAGAAAAGAATCTTCAGGTAAAAATTGGTTGGCTTTTAGGATTAATGGCACTTTTTGCAAGTCCACCGCAAACATGTTTCCACTTAATTTGAATGTAATTATATCTTTAGTCATAAACCCTAAATGTAGTTAACAAGTACATTGAGCAATAACCATTCCAAAAGAAAATATTGTGATTTTGGCTTATTTTGGAAGATTAATAAAAAAGGTGAGTTAAATTTTTTTACTTTCAGTTAAATATTTTTACGTGCGGATAATATTACTTAGGTTAATTTATATTTTTCCAATTTATTATAAAGGGTGGGTTTGGATATTCCGAGAATTTCAATTGCTTTTTGTTTATCGCCTTTAACTTTTTCCAATACCATTTTTATATGACGTTTTTCAACTTCTTCCAGACTAATAAGTTCAACTTTTTGTAAATGCCCGTTATTTAACGTTTTATGCAAATGAATATTTTCTTCTAACAAAACGTCATTGCTCGAAAGAACAATTGCCTGCATTAACACATTTTCCAATTCTCTTACATTTCCCGGCCAATCGTAGTCTTGAAGTAATTCCATAACATTCATAGGTACTTTCATAACATTTTTATGAAGTTCGCGGTTTAATTTTTTCAAAAAATGAACAACCAGAAGCGGAATATCTTCTTTACGTTCTCGCAGCGGCGGAAGGTCTATAGTAAAAACCTTAAGTCGATAATAAAGATCTTCTCTAAACTTTCCTTCTTCGACTAATTTCGATAAATCTTTGTTACTTGCGGCTATAATTCTTGCGTTCATTGATTGAGTAAATTCCCCGCCGACCTTTTCAAATTCCCTTTCCTGTAAAACTCTTAATAATTTTGCCTGTAATTCCAAAGACATTTCCGAAATTTCGTCGAGGAACACTGTTCCTTCCCGCGCCAATTCAAATTTACCTTTCTTATCTTTTATTGCGCCGGTAAAAGCTCCTTTTACATGACCGAATAATTCGCTTTCCAAAAGTTCTCTTGACAACGCCGTACAATTAATAGCAACAAACGGTTGGTCTTTTGAAATTCCGTTATAGTGAATAACCTTAGCAATCAATTCCTTTCCGGTTCCGCTTTCGCCTTGAATTAATACCGAAACTTTATTAGAAGATAGCTGACCGATATTTTTAAATATTTCTTTCATTGCGGGAGTTCTGCCAATCAAACTGTTATCCAATTGATATTCTTCACCTTCTTCGGAAATGTGAGCTTCAAGCTGCTGGCTGATTGTTTGAATTTGCAGAGCCCTGTTAATTTTAATCTTTAATTGTTCAATATCAAGAGGTTTTTGAATATAATCGAAAGCACCTTTTTGCATTGCTTTTATAATCGATGACATATCATAATATGCGGTAAACAAAATTACTTGGATGTGAACATCGTAATTCTTTACTTTTTCCAAAACTTGCAGACCGTTCATATCCGGCATAATTAAATCACAGATAATCAGGTCGGGACTATATTTTTCAACAGCAGCAATTCCTTCGGCTCCGTTTTCCGCAAGAAATACTTTGTGTCCGAGTTCCTTAAGATTCACATTAAGAATTTCGCGGACCTGCTCATCATCATCTATGATTAATAATTTTGCCATTTTTACTTCAAAATATTTTTTAATACGGTAATTATAGACTCAAGATTCTTTGACGATTTAAAATTAAAAATCTTTTTAATCATTAACAGCTTTTTTATTGAGTTGAGCCCCATATACAATTTTATTAATAATACGTGAAAAATAGTGAAGTTACAGTTAGCAAGTGTGATATATATCAATAAAAAATATAAAATTTAGATTGATGGATTAACAAGTTGTAAAATTATAAAGTTTACAGAAATACGGAAAAATTACCGGTTATTTAAATAAACTAAGTATGTATTCCAGTTTCTCTCCGGGATATTCCGATAAGTTAATAGAAAGGACTTTTCTGCCGGCATCAAGAAGCGCTTGCCTGTCTCCTAAAGCTTGGGCTTTTATTAAAACGTCGAATGTAATAGTTGATTCCATGCTTTTCATCTCTTCGGGAATTGACAGATTTACCGACGGTTCGTAATAGAATTGTAAAAATATTCCGTTTCCGGCATCGCCCTTATGTAATTGACCGGTTGAATGCAAAAATCTGGGACCGAATCCAACAGTAGAAGCCAATTTATATTTTCGCGTAATTTCAAAACGGATTTTTTGTAATAATTCGTAATTTTCCTGTGACGGGGTTATAAATGCTTGTATTGCGGCATAACTTCCGGGTGAATTCTTAATATTTTGTTCGAAGAAATTATCAAATATACCGGAAAGATTATTCCCCTTAACATTACCGAATAATTTAATTTTTTGACCGGATACAAAATCCGGTTCTGGTTCAGGTAATTTCCCTTCCTCGGAATATTTTTGGATTGTTGTTCTTGCGGCAACTTTTGCCGATTCCACATTCGGTTGATCGAATGGTTGAATACCTAACCTCCAGCCTGCTACAGCTGTGGCAAATTCCCAAGCAAAAAATTGTTTTCCCAAATCGTATTCATTTTCAAGCTCAAAAACCAATACGGGAAAACCTTTCCCGCGCAAATTATTAATTACCTTATCTAAAGATGTGTCATTTAAATATTTGAGAGCCACAAACACTCTGTCATGCGAATAATAATTAACGTCCAATACAGGTTCATTTACCACAGGTAAAATTCCTTTACCGTTTTTACCTGTACTTTCTGCAATTAACTGTTCAACCCAAGCTTGAAAATATTTAAGAGGCGGTGATGTAAGGAAAGTAATTTTATCAATGTAATTATTTGCCAATTCACCCAGAACAACACCTGATAATGCAATTTTATTCAACGGACTTCCGGAATAATCCGCTGCAATTTTAGCTTTACTTAAAATTTCTTCTATATTAACACCGACGAGCGCCGCCGGCACCAATCCGAAAAAAGATAACGCCGAAAATCTTCCACCGATGTTGGGGTTATTAATAAAAGTTTTTCTAAAATTGAATTGTTCGGCAATTGTTACAAGTTTGCTTCCGGGATCTGTAATTGCAATAAAATGATCGCCGGCGGTTCCGTTTTTCAAATTCCGGATTGTTTGATTAAAGAAAAATTTCATCAGCGAAAGTGTTTCTACAGTTCCGCCGGATTTGGTTGAAACGATAAAAAGAGTAGTAGAATAATCCAAATTATCGGAAATATCCGAAATCGTAACCGGATCGGTAGTATCCAAAACCGACAAATCCAAATAACCCGGTTTTATTCCAAAAGAAAAACGGAATACTTCGGGCGCTAAACTTGAACCGCCCATTCCGAGTAAAACAATTTTTTTGAAACCGCTTTGTTTAATATCTTCGACAAATGAGTTAATCTCTTGTACTTTGGTCAACATTTCGTCCGGAGTGTCTAACCAACCTAATCGATTTGAAATTTCAGCGGGATCCGGTTTCCAGATTGTAAAATCTTTGTTCCAAATTCTATTTACAATGTTTTCTCTTACCAGTTCATCTTGAGCGCTATTGATTTCTTTACTAAAATCATCCAAATAAAAATTAATTTGATTATGCATTATTCAGCGATCCGATTTTTTCTTCAATGCTATGGATAATTCCTTTATAAGAGTTAGCAAAGGCTTCCACTCCGTCTTTTTGCAGCCGGTCAGTTACTTCTTTCAAATCAATTCCAATATCTTCAAGTTTTTGCAGATTATCATGCGCCTCATCCAACCCTTTACTAATTGTATTTTTAACCGTTCCGTGATCGCAGAAATTTTCCAATGTTGCAGGCGGAACCGTATTTACAGTGTTGGGTCCTATTAAATTATCGACATAAAGAGTATCGGAATAGTTATGATTTTTTGTGCTGGTACTTGCCCAAAGTAATCTTTGCGTATGCGCGCCGTGATCTACTCTGGACTGCCAAATATCTCCGGTAAAAGTCTTTAAAAATTCGTGATAAGTAACTTTTGCATACGAAACAGCTGTTTTTCCTTTAAGGTCGGTATTTCCTTTTTCGTCTAAAAGTTTATCAACATAACTATCTAAACGGCTTACAAAAAATGAAGCTACAGAAGATACTTTTGAAGCGTCGCCGCCGTTTTCAACAAGTTTTTGGATTCCTTTTTTATATGCGTCAGCTACTTCCAGATAATTTTCAAGGCTAAAGATTAAAGTAACATTCACATTAATACCCGAAGCAAGCAATTCAGTTACCGCCGGCAGACCTTCTTTTGTAGCGGGAACTTTAATCATCAAATTTTTCTTGTTCACTTTTTTGAATAATCTTTTTGCTTCATCAATAGTAGATTGAGTATCGTGAGCAATTAAGGGATTAACTTCAAGACTAACATAACCGTCAATTCCTCCGGTAGCTTCATAAACGGGATTAAATATTTCAGCGGCGGTTTTAATATCCGAAATAACCAAATTCTCGTAAATATCATGTACAGAACCGGTTTGCTTTAACAATGAATTCAATTCTTCATCATAATCCCGGGTTTTTGTTATTGCTTTTTCGAAAATTGACGGATTTGACGTTAAACCTCTTAAACCCTTATCTACTAAAGCCTGTAGTTCTCCGTTAATAAGAAAGTCTCTTCTAATAAAATCATACCATATAGATTGCCCGAGTGTTGCAAGCTCGCTTAATTTTGATAACGATGCCATTTATTTCTTCCTTCTAATTGGTTATATAATTTTTTTTAATCAAGTTTTTCTTTTTTGCATAAGAATCTTAAAAATCTTTTGGTAAATAACTATTTGTTTTAGATTAATGCAAGAAATAAATTTAATTATACTAAATTTTTTGCCGATTCAGTATCCAAAAACCAAATTATATTACCTTGCAACAGTTTTATCAAATTGACCGGATAAACATTACCGTTATAATTATTTTTCATAATAATTTTTTGTACAATACCCGATTTCTTTTCGCCCATAACCAAAAAGAATATATTTCCGGCATTATTCATTAATTTTGGTGTAAATGTAATTCTATTTTGCCCGCTTACCGGATGCACCGAAACATCAACTAATTTCTCAGAATTTAATAAATTTGTTTGATCAGGAAAGATGGAAGCCGTGTGCCCGTCTTCACCCAACCCTAAAAATATTATATCGAATACCGGCAAACCGTTTTTAGCAGGGAGTAAAGATTTAATAATATTTTCGTAATATGTTGCACTTTTTCCCGCGTTTTCCAAACAATCCGGGAAATGAATATTTGACTTCGGAATATTTAATTGTGACAAAAAACTCCGGTAAGCCGCGCCGCTGTTACTTTCGGAACTATCAAAATCAACGCATCGTTCGTCGCTCCAGAAAAAATGTATATTTTCCCAATTGATTATTTGTCCGTAATTTTGCAAGATATATTCATATAGCTTTCCCGGAGTATTTCCTCCCGAAAGGGCTAAATAAAGATTTTTACCAGTTCTCAACGCTTTTTTGTTAAGCAAATCGATAGTAAAACATATTTTACCAAATAATTTCTCTTCGTTTCCAAATACATTAATGATAATATTTTCAATTTTTTTTATTACCATAGTAAAATCTCAAAGTTCACAATACAAACCGTCTCCGGTTAAATTTTTACACGGATATCGCCAAGTCATTTCTTTCTCCTGAATAAGCTCATCAGCGTTTTCAGGTCCCCAAGTTCCTGCCGGATAACCGTAAACAGGCATTGCGGGATCATGCTCCCATACATTTTGAACCGGAGCAAGAAATTTCCACGCTTCAATAACCGCATCTCCTCTTGCAAACAAGGTTGCATCGCCCTGCATACAATCCAGCAGTAAACGCTCGTATGCGCTAGGTAACCTGATATTAGAAAGATCCGAATAGTGAAAATCCATATTTACATTTTTAACTTTGAATCCTGCTCCCGGAACTTTCATGCCGAACTTAATTAAAATCCCTTCATCAGGATGAATTCTTAATACGAGTTGATTGCAAGATTCACAAACTTCTTTTTGGCTAAACAAGTAATGAGGCGTTGGTTTAAAGTGAATGACCACTTCGCTGACTCTGGTAGGTAACCTTTTACCGGTGCGGACGTAAAAAGGAACTCCGCCCCAGCGCCAATTATCTATATAAAATTTTATTGCAGCATAAGTTTCCGTTCTGGAATCCGGATCGACTCCCTTTTCCTCTCTATATCCCAAAACTTTTTCACCGTTTATTTTGGAGGAAGTATACTGACCGCGAATTGTTACTTTTTTAACCTCATCTTCTTTAATTCTTCTTAATGATTGGAATACTTTTAGAGTTTCATTTCTTATAGCCATTGAATCTATTGATGAAGGAGGTTCCATTGCAATTAAACTTACAACTTGAAGCAGATGATTTTGTATCATGTCCCGCAAAGCTCCGGAACCTTCATAATAACCGCCGCGGTTTTCAACGCCAATGCTCTCGGCGCCTGTAACTTCCACATGATGAACATAGTTCCTATTCCAAAGCGGTTCAAATATTCCGTTTGAAAATCTTGTAACGAGAAGATTCTGAACCGTTTCTTTACCCAAATAATGGTCAATTCTGTAAATTTGGTCTTCTTCCCAATCACTTAACAAAGTCTTATTTAGTTCCAGTGCAGATTCAAGGTCATAACCAAAAGGCTTCTCAACTATTAAACGTTTCCATCCATCGTTCTGTTTATTTAAACCGTGTTCTGCCAAATATTGTGGAATTGTACCGTACAAACTGGGCGGAGTAGATAAGTAATAAATAAAATTTGATTTAATTCCCAATTCGTCCGTAAGGGTTTTAAGTCGATTTTTCACTTCAGCATAAGCTTCAGGCGAGTTTGTATCGATGGGTTGATAATAAACATTTTGAACAAACTTTTTTATTCTGCTTACTTCGTCAATTCCGTGTTTACCATAATCAATAATTGACGAATGCATTTTATCGCGGAATTGATAGTCTGTATATTTAGTACGGCTAACACCAAGAATTGCGAATTTTTCCGGCAGCATTTTTTGTTCGAACAACTCATAAAGCGCGGGAAGCAGCTTACGTTTGGTTAAATCGCCGGAAGCGCCGAATATTACCAGAATTTGATTTTCAGTAGTCATTTAATTCTCCTTGGTTTTAACCGCATGCCCGCCGAACTGATTTCTAAGAGCAGCCAATACTTTCATTGCAAACGAATCATCTTGGCGTGATTGAAATCTGTTAAACAATGCCGCAGTAATAACATGAGCCGGAACGTCAAGGTCTATAGCGGCTTGTATTGTCCATCTGCCTTCTCCGCTATCCGAAACGTAGCCTTTAATTTTCTCAAGTTTAGGATCGTTTTTAAAAGCGAGGACAGCCAATTCCAAAAGCCATGAACGGAT
>JALSTI010000124.1 GCA_026983795.1 Melioribacteraceae bacterium | reverse complement strand
CAGGGTGAAGCTGCCGTTCCGACCTTACTATTACAGCAATCTATTTCTTTATACGGAGCCGGACAAATTGGCGCCGCAATTCCAACTAACGACCCAACCGGGTTTTATTTTAATCCCGCCAATTTAGGTTTTGCCGCGCAAAATAATCATGTGTCTTCATCTTTTATGCCGGAAAAAGCAAATTGGTTGAAAGCATTAAACAGTAATACAACTTTTTCTACTTATGGTTTTAATATAGGTTACAATTTTCAGAAAAAGTTTCATAAAATACCCGTCTCTGTTGGTCTTGGCTATATTCATAACATTTTCGATCTAGGTAAACAATATCGCGACAATAGCAAGAGGGAAGAAGATTATTTGGGAAATCCAAAAGATTCATTTAAAAGTTTCAGTATAGGAATAGGCATTAATTATTATCTTCTTTTCAATTTCGGAATTTCATTTAAGTCATTTAATTCACAATTGTTAACAGCCCCTAATATTTTTACAAAGCCAGCGATTATTGAAGCAAACGGGACCGCGAGAGATTACGGCTTAATGATTATAACTCCAATTTCACATTTGTTTTTTAACGGCTTAAAATATAAACTTAATCCGGATTCGTTTCTAAAACCGGATGTAAACTTCACTTTGGGATACTCGCTTACAAACGTTGGAGATGAAATTTTTTTCACCGACAAAGCCCAATCCGATCCTATACCAAGAACCGCACGGCTAGGCTACACATTTGATTTTGGTCTGGATTTGTTTATTAAAAAAACCAAAATTAACGCAATTAATTATTCGTTTACCGCCGAAGCCGAGGACGGATTGATTAAAAACAACTTAAACGGTTTTGAATACCAGGGTCTTATGGGAGATATTAAATTAGGAAGAAACTTAATTGAATTAAAAGGAGACCAAAATGTTATTGTAAGACGCGGACATATTTTCAAATTTTTTGAAACGTTAATTTTAGAAACAGGCCGCTTTGACGGTAATGGTTTTGGAACCGGAGACAATAACCGCAAATCCGCTGCAATCGGTTTTTCATCCGAAGGAATTTTGAAATTTCTAAGCGCTGAAATTAATAATACTATTTTATCGTTTGTTTCGAACCACTTTGTTGTTGAGTACTACAAAAGCAATTTATTTGTAGATCATCCTCTTGAAACAAATTTGAAAGGGATAAATATTTATTTACAAAATATTAACTTTTAGGAAAGTAAAAAGAACAGTTAGTATGAATGTGAGAATAAAATTTTCCATCTTTTTTGTAATAATTCAAAATATTTATTTTTCATTTCTTCAGAAAGAAAGCTTTTGGAAATAAGGTCATACCAAATGTTTTTTGATTCATAAATTTTGTTCAAAGATTTAGAAATAATTTTTGAGTTTAATCCTAAAACGGTTTTACCGAAATACTCAACAAGCGTTTTTTCACTTAGCTTTTTTTTTCGACCGTTTAAAGGCAGGGCAATTTCCTCGGGTTTCTTTTGATTCATTACAATTGTAGTATTTACAAGATCGTAATGCGGAGACAACATTACAACATTATCTTTAGTAATAATAGAGAAATTCTTAAGATGCATATCCTCGTTGCCGACAAGAAAATTAAATAATGTAAGTTTAAATAATTTAGATTTTTCAATGATGGGAAAAGTACAATATTCCTCCAGTAACTTTGCCACTTTTTCCATACTATAATTATATTTCGTTTCTCTTGTTTTACCAGCTAATTGCGCAGAATCTTCTACAGCGTATTTTTTGCTTTTTCCGTATCTATCAAAACGTTTAATGAAATAAGTTAACGACTCATCTTTGGAGTATATTAATCCATGCAGAGGAATGTTTAATTCTATAATTTGAGCAAGTCTCATTGTTAAATCCTCGTTCTCCGGCAAATCTTTAAATATAAAATTTTGAGGTTTTAATATAAATGTTCCTCCTCTATCCGCCAGTTCGAATCTGCAGTTTTTAATACTTAACTTGGCGCTTAATTTTGGCTGAACACCTTGAATTGAAATTTTGCTTGCCCTTAACGCCGCTTCGCGAATTTGTTCCTCTTTGGTATAATCGAGATCATTCAAACAGGTTAACGACGGAGACAATAACTTAATGCCTTTTTGCGAATACTTGCCGGTTTCGACGGTTTGATAAGTAATGGGACAAACGTTCATTTATCTTCCTCAACAGTAACCGAACCGACCAAATCCTTACCAACGGTTAAGAGTTGTGAAAAAAAATCATTTCTATCGATTTTATTGAATTTTAATAAAGCTTCTAACTGTGACCCTTCGGGAAGAAGTCCGTCAAAAAACGGGGGAAAGCTATCGTACACATATTTTTTTTTACTCGTCGGCATAGTCTGTGAAATGGGAGGACCTTCATAATTTTCGTTATAATAAAAAACAAATTTTTTATTATCTTCTATTAAATAACCGGCAAGTTTCCCAAAATTATATACTTTTGCTTTTCTCATAGAAATATTCCATTAACGGGCTTTCAAATTTAATTTCGATGCTCAGTACTCGTAATACTTTTATTAAAGTCGAAAATTTAACGGTCTCTTTTCCGTTTTCTATATCGAATATCACTGTTTTTCCTACTCCGGCTAGTTCAGCCAATTCCTTTTGAGTCAATCCGCTTTTTTTTCTGTGAAATTTTATAATTCTTGAAATTTCCATAAAATCACTCATAAAATACCGCTCTAACAGTAAATATTTAACTATATAATAAAACTTAGTAAAAATATGGTCATATTCCAAATAAAATACCGTTGTGCCGGTAAAAAAATACAATTTATGATTAACAAAAAGAATACACGAAAAAACCGCCGATTATTACTGTCAGAGCAGTAAAAAACATAACTTTAAAAGGTGTGATAAAATTTGGCTATGTTTTAATTCCCACATAATTTATAACCGCCGCTTTACCTTTATGGTGATCGCCTTCGTTTATGTAAATTATTTCTTTGCTGAACTTTTCTATTGCCAAATCTTGGAAGTCGGTGTAAACATCTTCAAGCGAGTAAAGAAGATCCACGTTGGGCGGTCCGCCGGTTTTATACTTTAATTGGTCCTTGTCAAATACTTGGAATATTAATTTACCGCCCGGTTTTAATGTTTGTATAACTTTCGAATGTACTTCTCTTCTTAGTTCCGGCATAAGATGCAAAAAGATAATAACAACAAGATCGTAAGTATTGGTTTGAGGTTCCCAATCCGATAAATTCAAAACCGAATAATTTATTTTAACATTGTTTCCGGCAGCTAATTTTAACGCCTTTTCCTTTCCCGCAACACTTGAATCGATTGCGTCAACATTCCAGCCGAGTTTTGCGGCATAAACCGCATTACGACCTTCGCCTTCGCCTAAAAATAAAGCTTTTCCCGGAGCAAGTTTATCAATTTCTTCCTTAAAAAATTTGTTCGGTTCTTTACCGTAAATATATTCTTCCGAAGAAAATCTTTCGTCCCAAAAATTTTTCATAATTACAATTAATCTCCGCTAATTTCCGGTCTTAAACTTAATAAAAATGCAATTCAATTTATCCATGTTTACCGTAAGACAAAAGTTTACCGGACTAAAAATACACTGTTTAAATCCAACGGATTTAATTAATAATCAATTCTCATAAAATTTTACAACGAATCTTCATCTATAATTTGATAATCATCCAGCCCGGATAAAGATTCGTAAACGAATGTGTGGTTTTTTTCAATAATTTCTTCGGCTAGTTGCATAAATGCTTTGGATGATTTTGCATTGGGATACAAATCCAAAACCGGTTTTCTGTAAAAAGATGCTTCTTCGGCTAAAGAATTTTTTGGAATGACCGTACTTAACATATATTGCGGGAAAAGTGCATATAAATTCTTTTTAATTTTGAATGCCGCTCTTGTATTAAATTCGTAAACGGTTGGTAAAATTCCTTCGATAGTTAATTTTTTATTAGTGGTGCTTGATATTTCCTTAACTCTCTGAATTACGCGGTCAACAGCTTTTAGAGAATAATTACTGGATTTAACGGGAATCAAAACAGAGTCGGAAATATTTAACGCATTAGTCGTCATACCAATTAAATGAGGCGGACAATCTATAATTACAAAATCATATTCCGAAATTACGGGATCAATCAAATTTTTCAACAAAAACTGATTAAAAGCGAGATCGGTCAAAAGGAGTTCATCTTCGAAAGAAATATTTTTAAATGGTATCACATCCAAATTTTCGTATTGTGTTTTATTGATCACTTCATCAAAAACTTTGATATAATTAATCAAATCGTAAAGCGACCCGCCGGCTGCATCCAAACCTAACGATAGTGCAACTTGATTAGATGCATCCACATCAATTAGTAAAGTTCTTTTGTGATTTTTAGCCAGAGCTAACGATAAGTTAACCGAAACAGTAGTTTTGCCTACTCCGCCTTTTGGAATGGCAACAGCAATAATTTTTCCCATATAACATTCTCCTAGAAAGAAACAATAAATGAATTTGTAAATGTAAAAAAATTAAACTCAAAATAACCGGAAAAATTATGTAAGCAATTTTTGAAAACCATGCAAATCGTTTTTTCTGTACTAAAACTATCCTCATTTTTAATTTTATTCTTATATTTCGAAGTCTAATAATTTTAATATTACGGACATGATTAACACGGAAAAAATAATTATTGTAGGCGACAGGGTTTTAATTAAACCCGAAGAAAACTTGGAAAAAACCAACAGCGGATTATATCTTCCGCCGGGAATTAAAGAGAAGGAAAAAGTTCAGGGCGGTTATGTTATAAAGGTCGGACCCGGCTATCCCATTGCATCGCCTGTAGATGAAGACGAACCGTGGAAGGAAGAAAAAACCACTAATTACATTCCGTTACAAGCAAAACAAGGGGATTTTGCTTTATTTCTTAAAAAAGATGCGGTGGAAATTGAACTGGAAAAACAAAAATTGGTAATTGTTCCTCAATCCGCCGTGCTGCTTTTAATTAGAGACGAAGACCTTTTTAACCCTTAATTGATTAATCCTGACAAATCTGTCAATAAAACGAAAGGATAAATTTTGGAAGATAAACTGGAATTATTTTTACACGAACATTTACAAAAAATTATCCCGCTTAGTCGAGACGCTCACATAGCATACTTTAACGCATCAATTAGCGGAAAACCGGAGGATTACGAAAAAGCATCTCAATTGGAAATTGAAATTAGTAAAGTTTACTCCGATAGAAATGATTTCAAAAAGTTGAAAGAATTTAAAAATTCCAACTCAATAAAAGACCAATTTCTAAAAAGACAAGTCGAGCTTCTATACAATTCGTTTTTGTCTTACCAAATGGACGAAAAATTAATTGAGGAAATAATCAAGCTTTCAACTAAAGTTGAAGAAAAATTTGCGACTTTTAGAGCAAAACTAGACGGGCATTCAATTACGGATAACGAAATTGACGATTTACTAAAAGATTCTACCGATAACGCTGAATTGGAAACCGTTTGGAAAGCAAGTAAATCAATAGGAAAAGAAGTGTGGGAAGACGTGAAAAAGCTTGTCCAATTGCGCAATAAAGGTGCCGTGGAACTTGGTTTTAACAATTACTTTGAAATGAGTCTTGCACTAAACGAACAAAACGTAAACGATTTGTTAAACTTATTTGACAAACTTGATAAACTTACGCGGGACGAATTTATAAGATTAAAAAACAAAATGGATAAATTACTTGGCAACCGTTACAATATTGAAACGGAGGACCTGAAACCGTGGCATTATCAAGATAAGTTTTTTCAACTCGGACCCAAAATTTATGATGTGGACCTGGATAAGTTTTACGCCGGCAAAGATTTAGTACAAATTACGAAAGATTATTACGACGGAATAAATTTAAGCATAGACGATCTAATTGAAAAAAGCGACCTTTTCGAAAAGGAAGGGAAATATCAACACGCATTTTGTACAGATATTGACAGAGAAGGCGATGTACGCGTTGTTTGTAACATTAAACCGAATTACAAATGGATGGGAACCATGCTTCACGAATTTGGTCATGCCGTTTACGATAAATATACCAACAGAAAACTTCCCTGGCTGCTTAGAACACACGCTCACATTTTAACAACAGAAGCAATAGCAATGCTATTCGGCAGATTTGCAGCAAATGCCGCATGGATTAGGGATGTTGTAGGAATTTCCGAACGGGAAATGAAAGAAATTGAAACGGACAGTTATAATTCCCTTAAAGCCGAACAACTAATTTTCTCGCGTTGGGTTCAGGTTGTTTTCAGATTTGAAAAGGAAATGTATTCAAATCCGGATCAAGACCTGAACTCGCTTTGGTGGCGTTTGGTAGAAAAATATCAGAATTTAAAAAAGCCGGAAGGACGGGACGAACCGGATTGGGCTTCGAAAATACATATTTCACTTTACCCTGCATATTACCATAATTATATTTTAGGCGAACTGCTCGCTTCCCAACTTTATTTCTTTATTAAGGATAAAGTGTTAAAGCAAAATGATAAAAGTTTGGTAAGTTTTGCCGGAGAAAAAGACGCGGGCAATTATTTGAAAAACCTTTATTTTGCTTACGGCGCGGTTTATCCTTGGAACCAATTAATTAAAAAATCGACCGGCGAAGAACTTACGCCTAAATATTACGCTATGCAATTCGTGGAAAATTAAACAACAAATGAACGATAACTCAAAACGTTATTATTTAACTCTACTTATAATTACTATAATTGCAATCTTTTGGGCAGGTAAAATAGAAATCAATGTTTTTGAAAACGGAAACATGGATTTATATAAATACCGCGATATGGCGCTTGCCTCGCCGGCATTAAACTTTAACATTCCGCATCCTTACGTTTACAGAATTTTTGCTCCGTGGCTGGCAGGTATAATTCCTTTAAGCATAAACCTTAGCTTTTATATTTTAAACTTTATATTTCTTCTGGCTCTTTCTTTTGCCTTTTATAAATTTATTGTTTTTCATAAAACAGACGAAAAAATTGCTTTGCTTGTAACCTTAGCTTTTGTTTTTAACCGTTACTTTTTCCAATTTTTAGCTTACGACTATTTCCAACTTTCCGACACGCTTTCTTACTTTTTATTATTAGTGTCTTTTTTATTATTAGCAAACAAACAGTGGCATTTATTCGGTTTGGTATTAATTATCGGCGTTTTAACCAGAGAGATTGCTTTAATTATTATTCCTGTTGGTTACGTTTATTTGTTCGAAAAAAAATTCAACAAAAATGATTATTTATATCTTTCGGATTATTCGGTAATTGCAATATTAGTTTTTATTTTGGTAAGGTTGTTAATCCCGCAGGGAAACGGCGGGACATATTTTACGCAATTTAATTACGGGATTTCACACTTTTTTGAAATTCCGGCATTATCAAAAAGATTCCTAATTCCGCTTACTCCTTTTCTTGTTATTCCGTTTATATTTTTCAAAGATTTAGTGGATTTTTTTAAAGATAAAATTTATCTGCTGGTTTACTTTTTGTTAGTAATAATCAGCACCCTTTTCGGAAATGATTACGAGCGTTTAATGGCTCCGGCGGCTCCGGTATTTTTCTTGTTTCTTGCAGTTATTATTAAAAAATATTTATGCGAAAAAGATTCCGGTTCGTTAAGAAAAATAAGCATGGGACTGATAATACTATCTATAATTGTATCAAGTTTTTATCATTTATGGGGAATTTTTAAATTGCCAAACCGTGAAGTTACCATGCAGGTAACATTGTTAACCGATTTTATAATTTTTGCGTTGTTTATGGTATTGAAATATAAAGACAGAATTAAACCGATAAATACCGGAAGATAAACGATGAATACGAAAAAATAAACATAACAATTGAAATATTAAAAGTTAATAAAGTAAAATTATTAAATCAATTGAAGAAAAGTGATTTGCCGTTTATGAAGGAAGAAATTATTAGCCGGTTAAGAAATGCAACAAGTAAAAATTTCGGTTACGATTCTGAAAAAAGCAATAATGATAATTCCGTATCTTTGAAAAAATGGAAAGATTGGATTAATTCACAAATGTAAATAAAGATGAAAAGAAAATTCCGCTATTACAAAATACCCGGCAATGTTGCATACGGGGTTATTTTGTTTGCTTCCGTAGTTGCGGCGTTTTGGGGAGCAGCGGAATTTTTTCACGAAGGATGGTTCGAGCCGTACGGAAAATATTTGCCGTATTATTTGATGCCGGCGGCAATCTTAATTTTTCTGAATCTGCTTGCACTTTCTTATCCGCGTTTGGGAGGTGTGCTTGTAATTGCGGGCACAACCGCCTTTCTGGTTTGGCGTTATAATGTTTTAATGAAGTTACATTATGTTGTTCCTCCTTCTTTTTGGGTTATGGGAATCATTTTCATGCTTCCCGGTTTTCTGTTTATAATTGACGGATATTTGAGAAAGAAACACGGATTGGAAAAACCATCCAAATTTACTCTGCGCACACATAAAAAATTTATTGTTGCCATTGTTCTTCCGCTACTTGTTATGGTGGCAACGGGCATTCCGTTATTGAAACGGAACCTCGAAAGAATACCGTTTAAAGATTACGGCGAAGTTAAATTAAAAGGAAACGGGATAGAACTTACTTTTGCCGGCTCCGGTCCGGCTTGGCTTTTTTCAAATAAAAATCCTGTTGTTTATAAAGGTAAAAAATATTCCGGATTGTCTTGGAATGAAATAGCATTGTTCGGTAAAACGCCCTTGGGATTTGAACATAAGCGTTACGGACCCGGTTATAACGGTACGAAAGAATCAATTTACTATGCGACCCAAAACGATTTCGAAAATTATAATATGTTCAGATATATTGATTCCGCCGGAAAACAATTAACCGATTCGGTTTATGATTACTGGCGGTTACCTTCGATTGACGAATATGTGAGAGTATTGACTTTCCGCGATTCAAACGCCGGCGGGAGTTTTGACTACGAAACCGGCAGGGCTTCATACAATATAAAACCCGACAAAGATGCTCCGTTGTGGGCACCGGAAAAAGAAGTGATTTATTATTGGTCGGCTACAAGTGCAAACGATACTACCGCTTATGATATTTCATATTCCGGTATGGCAAGAAAAATATTAAAAACAGTAAAGCAAGATTACCGCGGATTCAGGGCGGTTAGGGTAAAAAAAATAATTAAATATCAATCCAATAAGTAAACTTTGCCAGAAAGATATTATTGGCTTCTGAAGTGAGAAGATCATTAAAATCCCTTCCGAAATTAAAATCACCCGGATTGTTAAAATTTGTTCTGTCGTGCGACCAAACTAAATAGAAAATTGAACCGGGCATCACTTCCCAACGTAAAACCACGGTACCGCGTATTGATTTGAAATTAAAATCGGGATTGGATATATCAAACTTTTGTGCCGGTCCGTTACCGTCAGGATCTATTGTATATTCTCCGGCATCCGAGTTGTAAACAATTGTCGAACCGTTTTCGCCATACTTATTATATTTTAAACTTCCCGGTTTGGCCAACTCTTTAAACCCGGAATAATCTCCTACTGAAATTAATGGTTGTAAAAACAATTGCAAGCTTAAATTAGGAGTAAACGTCCAATTTATTCTTATATTAGCCGAAACAGTTTCTTGATTTAACTTAGCAAAAATATATCTTCTGCCAAAAGTTGCGGTTGCAAGTTCATCTTTTATTTTATTAACGTATTGAAGTTCTTCCACCCGGTTTGAATATTCCGGTTCCAGACTTAAATTAATTTGTGAATTGGGTCGCCAAGTAATTCCTAAAGCCAGCGAATGTGAATTTCCGCCTATTTCGTCGCGGTTAAAATTCCCGCTTAAATTAAAAATAATATCTTTTCTGGAATCGGACGAAACTCTTGCCCCGAACCAATATCCGCTAGGATTTTGTGCCAAAGGTCCTCCCCTGGTTAAACTTTTGCTTAAGGATCTGAAATTATAACTTGCTTGATAACCTATGCTGTAATAGTTCATAAACTGCAAGTGACCAAACGAAAAAATTCCGTTGTTAATATTGTTACCTTCAAAATCAAAATTTCTAAAATGTGCCAAGTATAAAAATTTTCTTCTAAAAATACCGTCCGGTTGAAACCATCTATAACCCAAAACCAAATGAGCATTAATTACATCGGCTATACGTTGAAATCCCAAGTCGTTAAATTCAAACTTAGGCGAGCTGGCGCCAAGTGCAGTATTGAAATAAAAATTACCTTCTTGTTTATTTAAACTAACTCTTGCGTACCAACCGGCAAGCGAAGTTCTATTTGAATCCAATCTTTCGTAAGTGGCATCGGGCCGTTGAAAATATCTATACGGTTCCTCTTGCAAATTCGTCATAAACTCTTTCGAGCCTTTAACGAATGAACCCGCAGCCGAGGCGGATAAAACATATTTTTTATTGTCAAAAAAAGTCCAGCCGTCTATTCCAAAAGTATATGCCTGACTGCTAAGTAAATTCTTTAATCCCGGAGTATTCAAATCACGGTTGACAGAAGTTAAAATCATGCCAAGCCCTTGTTTCCCTTTGTGAAATTCCTTTTGAATTCTGAAAACACCGTAATGAGTTAAAGGTTCGACTTGAAAATTGTGTTTGACGCCGTGCAAAAAATAATTTGCAAACATTCGTTGTGTAACGGCGCTAATAGCTCCAACCGACCAATTTCCCTTAAGTTTTCCGGTTAATTTAGCGGCGCCAAGAATTCTGGTTTCCTTAGGAAAATCAACAAAGTCGTAATCGGGTACATCTCCCTGAGGAACCCTTCCTATTCTTCTGGAATAAAAAAGTCTTGGATTTGAAAAGTTAAAGTTCCAATTATTATTGGAACCGCCGGCTCCGAAACGGAAAATATTTTGACCTTCAATGAAAAATTTTCTTTTCTCTTGAAAAAAAGTTTCGAACGCAGATAAGTTAACAACAGCAGGATCAACTTCCACTTGACCGAAATCGGGGTTTACCGTAAGGTCCAAATTCAAATTAGCTCCAATTCCGATTTTAAAATCGGCACCAATTGTAGTTTGGAATTGATTTCCTTTATAAAACGGATCATTATTATTGTGCACTAAAAACTGTGCTTTTTGCGCCAGATATGGAAATGCTTCTATTCTTCTTTTTGATTTCACTCCATTTAATCCGTAAAGTTCGGCAAATCTGGAAACAAAACCGCTTTCTTCTTGAGGAACCATAACATAAAAAGATTCTTCGTTTTTCCGTTTAATGGAACGAATAAAATTAATTCCCCAAACCATGTTATCAGCTTCATTAAATCTAAGCTGCGAAAAGGGGATTTTCATTTCCAAACTCCACCCATTCTTTTCTATTTTTGCTTTTGCTTCCCAAATTCCATCCCACGAATTGTCCATATCTGTGTCGTTTGAAATTACTCCGTCGCTTAACGAGCCGCCGGCATTTACTCCGAAAAAATATCCCGATCTTTTATCATGGTAAGGATCGAACGCAACACCAAAAAAATCTGTTGATTCCATATCGTCTTTTCTAAAAAGACTTTGGTCAATGGAGTCCGGATTTGAGTCGTATAATTTTGCCGCTATATAAATATTGTCTTCATCGTATGCAATCCAAACTTCAGTTTTTTCGGTCGCAGGTTTACCTTCGTCAGGTTTACTTTGTATAAAATCATCGACGGGTTTATTTTTCCATATTGCCTCGTTTAAAATGCCGTCTATTACCGGCGGGGTTTCCGCTTTGATTGCCTTAATTTTACGGGGAGTGTTGGAAAATATTTGACTTGTAAAAATTATATGTATCAGAATAAAAAAAATAAACTTTCGCATTAAGTTCCTTAAGAATTTTATAAAATTAACGTAGTAAGTAAAAAACTTATTGTTTTAGACTCTCAAGCAAACAAAAAGTTGCTTTAAATTTTAATTAAATAGTTTGGTTAAAAAATGCAGGGAATCTAATCTTCTTCTATGTCGAAATTCAGTCCTTTGTCTTTAATGGCAAGTTCAATTAATTTTTCCAAATTTCCGTTTACTTCGGTTAAAATCAATTCGTCATCCGTAAAAGCAACCACAAATAACATGTTCATTTTTCCGGTATTATTTGCGCGCAAAAAAACGGCGTTCCTATCTTCTCCGTTAATTGTTTTTATCAAACAGCTCCAACCTTTGTTTTCCATCACATTGCTAACTTCCCTCAGCTTATTTAAAGTAAAGCCAAAGTTAGAACCTCGTTTTTCATAAACTCCTATTTGTATTCCGGAAATTTGGTCGAGTATATCGTCAATGTTTTCATCCGAGTTATTCAAGCTGACAAAAGCGCCGGCAATCATTAATCCGAACGAACCAACGGAGAATTCAATTTCCTTATGAAACCTGTTATTGCTTAATTTTAATATCGAATTTCTTAAAATTTTAAAATTTGAATTAATTCCGATACATCCGCTTAGCAACGGAACTAAAATTAAAACCGTAAAGATAACCTTAATTTTATTTGTTTTCATTCCGTTTATTCCCCAAGAGTATTTATTTGTTATTTAAACTGTCCAATCCCGGAATATCGAACTTATTCGATAATTTGCCGATTGTTTCCATGTCTATATTGCCAACAATGTTTACGAAGGAGGCTTCCCCGCTTTTGTCAATAGACATTATTGTAAGTCCGATTATTTTATCGGAATTATTATCCGTTTTAACAAATATGTTTGTAATTTCGCCTTTCGATTTTGCTTTAACCATTCTTTCCCATTTTTTTTTCTTTAGGTCTTTTTCTATTAGTTTTACCTTAGAAAGAAGCTCCCCTTTACTGCTTGGCGAAACTTTGAATGTATTAACTCTTATCAGTTTTAGTCCGCCAATTAAATTGGAAAGCGCGTTAGAGCTGTCCTCCTTTCCCTTTGTAAATTTTGCAACCATTTTTAAAAGATTTTGATCTATTAAAACCTCGGTTACTTCGTCTCCTTTTTCAAAAACGGAGAGGTCGCCGAAGTTTACATAGCCGGGATACTTGGAATAATCTTCATCTTGGTTTTGTGCAAACATTGTAAAGCCGCTAAGCAGCAACAAGGCAATTGTTAATTTAATTAAGTTTTTCATTTCTGCTACCTCCGTTAAATAAATTATTTACTATTTCCACGCTTTGAGATAACGGTCTGCCTACTTTATTAACAAACACGTCTTTTTCCAAAGTACGTTCGGTTTCATTGAAAACATTACTTACAAGCGCCAGGGTTTGTTTTACTTGTTTATCTGCCAATTTAATTTGAGCCTCGGTATATCCGTAATTATTTTGGGACCTTCCGGAAAAAAGGAGTACCAGCACAATTACCAGAACGGCCGTTACCGTTGCAGCCGAGAGCACCGGGCGGTTTAAGATAAATGAAAATGCCGGCGCCATACTACTTTTGACCGGTTTGGTTTTACTTGGTTGAACATTTAAGTTTTCCAATATTCCGTCGGGGAAATTAACGGTCAACTTTTTAACCGATTCGGCGGTTTTGGAATATTCCGATAATAGCTTGGCAACGTCTTTATTTTTTTTGGCTAAAAACATGATTTTAATTTTTTGCCAAATATTCGCATCGCCGTAAGCCACTGATATTATTTGGTTTTCAAGTTTTTGATTCATTTATGTTACTTGCTCCAATTTTAAATTTCTAAGTTGTTTTTGAAGTTCTTTACGCGCCCTTAACAAATAAACTTTTACGCTGTTGACCGGCATTTCAAGCGCTTGACTTATTTCCCGGTATTTCAATCCTTCCAATTCGTAAAGGACAAAAACGCTTCTTAATTTATACGGTAAAGCTCTTATTGCTTTTTTAATCGACTCGGATGTAAGAACATCCGGAAAATTATAAACGATACTGCCAACGCCTTGATTACCGAAAATATTTTCATTATCCATTGGGTCGAATGAAACTTCCTTGTTAGTTATAATATTTCTTTTTCTTAAATAATCTATACACAAATTATGAGTAGTTTTCATTATCCAGGCTTTTGCCGAAGATATTTTGAACTTCCCCATATTTTGGTAAATTTTTATTAGAACTTCTTGTGTAACATCCTCGGCATCCATTTTATTTTTGAGCATAAAATACGCATAACCGTAAATTCTACTTTTATGCTCATTAACTAAAAAATTATATTTGGCGTTTTTAAGAATCATCCTTCTACCGTTAAAGACGAATAAGAGGGTAGAAATGTTACAAGACGGTGGAAAAATAATTTCATATAATAAAATTAGTAAGAAGACAAATAGTATTTATTTAAAATATAGATATTGTAATTATATTTTTATAATTTAGAATTAAAATTATGTTAGTTTTCTATAAAATTATTTATAGACAATATATATTCTTCATCTCAAAACAAGGCGGGGGTTATGATAAACGCAATTAGAGAAATAGGGGAATATGCATTAAAGAAAGAAGGCAAATCGACGGATAATCCGCTCAATATTCTAATAGGTAATCCTG